>JAYSRZ010000046.1:0-6523 GCA_043720775.1 Variovorax sp.
CAGCGCTGCAAAGCCTGGAGCAGACCCTCGTCCCCACGCAATTTGAAGCCTCCCAATCGGATGCCACCTTCATCCTCGCCATGGCAGACGCCACCGCCGCTGAGCTCATGCCCGGTTTGATCGAGACGATTGAGCGCGAAGCGCCAGGCATTTCCATGCGCGTGCTGCCGCTAACCACGCGCGATCCGCGTCGCCTGCTCACCTCCGAGGAAATCCATCTCGCCGTGGGGCATTTCCCTGCCGTGCTGGCCGACATCACCGCGCAAGCACAAGCCGGCAAAACCATTTTTGGCTCAGGCTCAGACCCTGCATCTAGCGCAGAATTCGCACACGATCGCCTCTACAAAGGCGAGTATGTTTGCGTTATGCGTAGCGGTCATCCGTTGGCCAAAAAGCGCACACTCAGCCTCGATCAATTTTGCGCTGCGCATCACCTGCTGGTGAGCTTCTCTGGCCGCCCTTTTGGCTTTGTGGATGAAGCGCTGGCCAGCCTCTCGCGCAAAAGGCGCATCGTGCTCACCGTCAATCAATTTTTCACCGCAGGCCGCGTGGTCTCGCGCTCCGATTTGCTCACCGTGCTGCCCCGCCACTTCGTCAGCGTAGCCGATAGCGCGCATGAACTCGTCGTGAGAGATTTACCTTTTGACATGCCCGTGGTGCATGTCGATAGCCTCTGGCATCGCAAACAAACGCCGCAGGCAGCACACCAATGGTTGCGCCGTCAAATCCTCAAAGCTGCGCAGCAGGCATTTCAGCCGCAGGCATGAGCTGAGCGTTCCACTCACTACAAATTCGATAGCGCTTCACGCAGTATTTGCGCCTAAAAAGCTCTGTTTACATACTGTTTTCCATAGGCGAACAGCGCATCACTTTCAACGAAGGAAGTGATATCAGCAGATTGCAAACTAAAGTATTAATTTAAAAATCTCCAGGGCAAATCCGCGCAACGAATCAGCAGACCATATTATTTTTCGTAATTTTCCGTGTCATTTGCGCCACGATGCATACTCAATGAAAGTAGCTCTAAAAGACTACTTAGTAAAAAAGTATGCGATGAAAAGTAATTCATTTGATGCAATCGTTGCGTATTTGCAAAATATTATGACTTTCTCATCACATTAGAGGATGTTTTTTACATTCATAACGCATAGCATTGATTTCATACAGTCTTTTACTGTATGCAACTTTTTCTTTAAAGGAGAACATCTATGCGAAGAATGGTCAGTGCACTGCAAAGTGCTGCCAAAAGCGCATTACGCCCTGGGCGCATGCTGGTGCCGATTGCGGCGGCTACTATGTTGGTGACATCGGGGTTGCAGGCGGCAACGTCAATCACTAGCAATTTCAACGTCAACATCAACCTCACGGCAGCCTGCACCGTCACACCAGCAGGTGACATCAATATCAGCTATCTGTCTTTCGGTCCTGCTGTTAGTGGCGCGGCTGCTCAAACCACAGTAGCGATTAAATGCGCCAACACGCTCCCTTACACGGTTGCGCTTGATACAGGCTCGGGCGGCTTTGCTGCAACGCCATTGGTCTATACCTACGGCGACACCGCAGTGGGTTTAGCGTACACCTTGGTGTTATCAGGAACTGGCTTGACTGCCTCTGGCGGAAATATAGGCAACGGCTCAGCTCAAAACGTCACAGTTCAGGCCACGCTCGCTGGCGGCTTGAGCGGAACATGCTCTGCCTCGCCACCCGCCGCTTGCAACAACGGCTCCAACACGGCGCGGCAACGCACCATGACGGTGACGTACTAAGCAAGTTCATTTACTTTTTTTCACCCCGCGAATTTTCGCAAACTTTACTAGGACTTCATCATGAAAAAACTCACTCAAATCGCAGCCGTAGCTGCATTCGGTATCGCAGCACTCAGCGCATCTGTGGCTAATGCTGCAACGAATGTAACTGGCACGTTCAACGTTAACATCAACCTCACAGCTGCTTGCTCAGTGGGCACGATTGCTGACGTGACATTGGCCTACACGTCGTTCCAAACAGGTATTGCGTCAGCACCTACCAGCGCTGCCGTGACTTGCACGAACACATTGCCCTACACGGTGTCTTTGTCAACCCCAGATCCACTGGGCGACTCTGTCGTTGGAATCATCTACACCACCGCCATTACTGGCACACCACCTACAGCGGGTAACGGCTCAGCTCAAACGATCAACATCAGTGTGAGCGCAGCCGCTGGCCAATCTGGCACTTGCGCAACCACACCTCCCGGCACTTGCAGCAACTCTGCAGCAACCAACAAGTTGCAAACCTTGACCGTGACGTACTAATCGCATTGCCCCGCGAAGCCCACCATGTCCCGCATTCCCACTCTCATAGCCACATTGCTTCTAGCCGCCATATTCCCTGCGCAAGCCGGGCAAGTCAGCGCTGGTTTCAATGTCAATATCCGGCTGAATACGCTCATCCCCACTGCGCAAGCAGGGGTGTGCATCAGCTCGATCTTGGGCAATGTGAATGGGGGGGTGGTGCGTGTGGTTTGTTCTACGGGGCAAGTCGTTAGTATTGAAGCCGCTCCCGGTGCGCCAGTTTTTGCTGGCGTACACGGGGGCGCTTTTCGTTATGTGTTTGGTGCAGGCACGCTCTTGGCTGCAGGCAATGGCCTGATTGAAAGCGAGCTGGGCTTCATGGGCTTGGGCACAGTCACAGCGCTGCGCATTGCCAATTCCCCGGACAGACGCGAACGCCTAGAATTTTTAGTGAGTTTTTGAAAGTTTTTAGATCTCTTATCGATTTAGTTTCAAGCGAGCCGCATCGATTGAGTTCGTTAACTTAGTTTGAATTCCTCTTTCTTCTTTTCCTGATTTTGAAATAGTTTTTCACATTCTTATAAATCCATGAAATTCTTTTCTTTTCTCCCCTTATTTACCGCATTGCTCGCCAGCATCTTGCTGAGCAATGCCGCTCTCGCCGGCAGCTTCGCCGTCTCGCCTGTGCGCCTGTATATGACGCCCAAAGATCGCGCCATCGCAGTGACTTTGCGCAACGAAGGCGATACCGAAGTCGTGTTGCAAGCCGAGATCAACACCTGGAGCCAAAAAGCCGATGGCACCGACGAGCTTGTGCCCACCGACGATTTGATCTTGTCGCCTCCCATCATCAAGCTGCCGCCGCGCGGCACGCAAGTGGTGCGCCTGGCGCGCCTTGTGCCGCCAGATGCCAGCCGCCAGCTCACCTATCGCATGATCATTCGCGAAGTGCCTGAGATTACAGCCAAGCCTGGTATCAATATTCCTTTTGCGCTGGCCTTTTCGCTGCCTGTTTTCATCACGCCGCCCGTTGCTGCTCGCAAGATGGATTGCAGCTTGGCACGATCCGTCGATGTGAAAGCTGCGATTGCCACCTGCGCCAACACCGGCACAGCCTATGCGCAAACCCGCGAGATCACGCTGAAATACGCGGATGGCAAAAGCATCAAGCTCGATGGCGGCGGCTATGTATTGCCCGGTGCAAAGAAAGCCATGCCTTATAAATCTGAGCAAGACATTCCAGCAGGCGCAGCGCGCATGGAAGTCAAATTTGATGATGGCAAAACCGTAGGCAGCGACATCGATGTGCGCTAAAGCTGCTCCCTCCGCTGGCTTGCGTATGCGCACGCTCACCTTGGCCATGTTTGGCCTTGGCTTGCTGCCTTTTGCTGAAAGCGCTTTGGCCGATGAACTGTTTTTGGTGCAATATGTGCCACCGCAGGAGAAAACGGCGCAAGCCGATCTCACGCGCCCTGCCACCGGCGCTCGCAGTATTGAGCAGGGCATCAAAGTCTTGCCGCTCGAAGTCACGATCAATGGCGCGACTGCGGGTAGTTGGGTGTTTATCGAGAGCAATGGCATTTTGTATGCGCCCGATGAGACGTTTGGCGAATGGCGCCTAAACCGCCGCGAAAATGCACCAGCAATTAGCTATCGAAATGAGCAATGGTATTCGCTCGCTTCTGTTCCGGGCTATTCTGCCAAGATCAACACGAGCAGCAATACCATCGTGCTCGAATTCTCCCCTGCCGCTTTCGCAGCCACACGCGTGACCAGCGATGCACCGCAAAAAATCGCCATCACCACGCCCGAGACAGCCGCTTGGTTTAACTACGACATCAACGCCAGCCACACCGCGCAGAGCCAAGCCGCATCTTCTACAGATGTGGGCGCACTGATGGAGCTGGGCATCTCCGGCGCATGGGGCGTGCTGACCAGCAGCCAGTTGGCTCGTAACCTAACGGACGCACCCGGCGCGCAGCAGCGCAAGATGATCCGCCTTGAGACAACATTTAACAAGCATTTTCCCGATGAGAAAATCTCCCTGCGCTTAGGCGATACCAGTTCGCGCAGCTCGATCAGCGGGCGTAGCGTGTATTTCGGCGGCTTGCAGATTGGCAGAAATTTCTCGCTCAATCCAAATTTCAATGCGCAGCCCATTCCTGTGATCTCAGGCACATCCAGCGCCCCGAGCACAGTGGAGCTGTATGTGAACGATGTTTTGCGCCAAACATCCAACGTGCCCACAGGGCCTTTTGTGCTCGACAATTTCCCCACTATTGGCTCAGCTGGAGATGCCCGCGTCGTGGTGCGCGATGCTTTAGGCCGGGAGACTGTGCTCACTGTGCCTTTCTTTGGCCATGCTGATTTGCTTGAGCAAGGCTTGTCTGACTGGAATTTTGATTTAGGTGCTGTGCGCAAAAATTTTGGCCAAGCCAGCTATGACTATGGTGAGAAATTCCTCGCCGGCCTGTATCGCTATGGCGTGAGCAAATCGCTTACCTTGGAGGCCAATGCGCAATGGGGCGATGAGCATCATGTAGTGGGCTTCGGTGCGAGCGTTGCGTTGCCTTTTCAAATGCTAGGCCGCGCCGGCATCACCGCCAGCGACACGGATGGCCTAGGCCGT
This sequence comes from Variovorax sp., assembly GCA_043720775.1. Taxonomy (GTDB): domain Bacteria; phylum Pseudomonadota; class Gammaproteobacteria; order Burkholderiales; family Burkholderiaceae_C; genus JANMDU01. The sequence continues at coordinate 4,903 of JAYSRZ010000046.1, forward strand.
GGCCACCAGTGGTTGCTCGGCTTGGAGCAAGTCACGCTCAAAGACGGCTTTAGCTTGCGCGCGCAAGGCGCTAGCCGCAATTACCGCACCATTGGTGATCTCACCACCAGCGCCACCACGCGCTTGCAGCTCTCAGCCAGCTATCGCAAAGAGATCAACCGAGATCACGCTTTTGGCTTGGGGCTCGCACAAGTTAAAACCTTTGGCAATGGCAACATCACCACCGCTAGCGCAAATTACACATGGCGGCTGGCCAATCGCTCGGCTGTGTCTTTTAGCTTGAGCCATGCGGTCGCAGACAACTTTGTCACGACCCTTCCTGGCAACCGCAACAGCACTCGCCTTGGCATCAGCTGGTCGATCCCGCTAGAGAGCAATATCAATCTCACGGCGAATTTGAACCATCAAAATGGCCGCACGGAAGGCTACGTGGCCGCCAGTAAAAACCTCAGCGCCGACACGGGCTACGGCTGGCGCACTCTGGCTGGCTGGCGCGATAACAGCGGCGGTAGTAACGCAAGTAATGGCAGTGTGTTTGCTGAAGGTGGCTTGTACTATCAAGGCGACAAAATCTTGCTCACGGGCGATATTGCTGCGGCTAAAAACAGCCAATCGGTGCGCGTGGGTGCGCAAGGCGGCTTGGTGTTGATCGATGGAAAATTCTTCGCTTCCCGCACCGTCAACGACAGCTTCGCCCTCGTCCATGTGCCCGGTTATGCCGATGTGGGCGTGGGCTTTAGCGGCAGCCGCTTAAACACGACGGACGCCGAAGGCTATGCGCTGGTGACGCGCCTCTCGCCCTATGCTAACAACAGCATTCGCTTAAATGCGCAAGAGCTGCCAATTGGCGCCGAGCTTGATACGATTGAGCAAAGTGTCGTGCCGCCAGCTCGCTCGGGCGTGAAGGTGACTTTCCCTGTGCGCTCGGGCCAAGCAGCGCTACTCAAAATTTTGCTCGACGATGGTGAGGTAGCGCCGGCTGGCGCGATCATTCAAATCCTTGGCGACAAACAAGAGTTTTATGTTGCGCGGCGCGGCGAAGCATTCGTGACCGGCTTGCAAGCCAAAAACAAATTGGAATTACGCTGGAACGACACGAAATGCACAATGGATGTGGATGTGCCACAAATTGCCAACAAAGAAGACATCGTGCGCCTCGCGCCGATGGTGTGTAAAGGAATCAAGCGATGAAGCCTAGCAAATTGAGAAGTTTTTTTGCAGCGGCGATTTTTGCGACGATTGGAATCACAGCGCAAGCAGCTGTCAACTGCAATTTTTCTACGCGGGACATCGGCGAACTCTACGACGCGAGTTTGACAAATGGCAATGGGTCACGCGGCGAGTTACGAGTAAGTTGCACTCGAACGTCCCTTTCTGACCCGGGCACGATTTACTACAGCCTAGCTGCTGATTACGGCTTAAACAGCACAGGTGGCGTGACTCGGAACGTTAAAAATGGCGCTAATACCTTGCTTTGGATATTGCGTGTCGCAAACCTAGGTAACGCGACGAATTGGGGGTCAACATCTTCTGCTGGCTTACTGACTGGAAGCGTATCTTTTGGAGCTTCATCGCTGTTCTTGAATACCAATATCGCAAACGCTACTGGTATGCGTGTGCG
>JAYSRZ010000047.1:0-2330 GCA_043720775.1 Variovorax sp.
TTTGAAATGATCAATTGGTTGATCGTGATCTTTGCGATTGCTCTGCTCAATAATTGGTGTCGAAGTTTGTTAAAAGCTATGTTGAATCGTAAAAACCCAACTGGTAGAAACGCGACTGAAAAGTAATATAATTATGGCTTCCGAGGAGCGTTGCAGCGCCTCTTCTCCTGATGAGAAGCATGGCGTGAGGCTCGGGACGCACATTATGTGTTTGCAACGACGCTCACCCGCTGTTCTGTGTGGTGAGCCTCCCCTTTCAAACGATTTGGATTCTTGGCATGCAGTTCAGTGGATTATCTTTAACCACTGGAGTTAACCATGAGCGCTGTTTTAAAGCCGATTAAGAATCAAGATTACGAAATTGCTGATCTGAGCCTGGCTGGCTGGGGCCAAAAAGAGATCAACATTGCCGAGACAGAAATGCCCGGCTTGATGGCCATTCGCGAAGAATTCGGCAAGAAAAAACCACTCAAAGGCGCGCGCGTTACTGGCTCGCTGCACATGACGATTCAAACCGCTGTGCTCGTGCAAACGCTCGAAGCGCTCGGCGCGGATGTGCGCTGGGCATCATGCAACATTTACTCCACGCAAGACCACGCTGCTGCCGCATTGGTTGTTGCTGGCACGCCAGTGTTTGCCTACAAAGGCGAGAGCTTGAAAGATTACTGGGATTACACCCATCGCATCTTTGAATTCGGCGGTAAAAAAGGCACAGCCGAAGAAGGCCCAAATATGATTTTGGACGACGGCGGCGATGCAACACTTTTGATGCACCTCGGTACACGCGCTGAGAAAGATATCAAAGTGCTGGGCAAGCCAGGCAGCGAAGAAGAGATCGAGTTGTTTGCAGCGATCAAAGCCAAGCTGAAGCAAGATGCGACTTGGTATTCACGCCGCATCAAAAACATCATTGGCGTGACCGAAGAGACGACCACAGGCGTGCTGCGCTTGAATGAAATGTCTGCCAAGGGCACGCTCGCTTTCCGCGCGATCAACGTGAACGACAGCGTGACGAAATCTAAATTCGACAACCTCTATGGATGCCGCGAATCTTTGGTTGATGCGATCAAGCGCGCCACCGATGTGATGATTGCAGGCAAGGTTGCCGTGGTCATGGGTTATGGCGATGTGGGCAAAGGTTCTGCACAAGCTCTGCGTGCGCTTTCCGCACAGGTATGGGTAACAGAAATCGACCCGATCAATGCATTGCAAGCCGCCATGGAAGGCTACAAAATCGTGACGATGGATTACGCCGCTGACAAGGCTGATATTTTTGTGTCAGCCACTGGCAACAAAGATGTGATCACCTACAAGCACATGGAAGCCATGAAAGATCAGGCCATCGTTTGCAATATTGGCCACTTTGACAATGAAATCGATGTCGTCTCGCTCGCAAAATGCAAGTGGGAAGAGATCAAGCCGCAAGTCGATCACGTGATCTTCCCGAAGAAGGGCAGCAAGCCAGCTAAGCGCATCATCATGTTGGCCAAAGGCCGCTTGGTCAATCTAGGCTGCGGCACGGGCCACCCAAGCTTTGTCATGTCCACCAGCTTTGCCAATCAAATGATTGCGCAAATCGAGTTGTTCACGAAGACGAAAGATTATCAATCTGGCAAGGTGTATGTGTTGCCAAAGCATTTGGACGAAAAAGTTGCTCGCCTGCACTTGAAGAAAGTGGGCGCTATGTTGACCGAATTGTCCAAAGATCAGGCTGACTACATTGGGGTGAAAGTAGCTGGGCCTTACAAGGCTGATACGTATCGCTACTAAACACTGACTGTCCAGATTCAAAAGACAGGCCGCGAAAGACGCAAAAGTTACGCGAAAGACGCGAAAAAGAGAATCTATTTTGGTTTTCTTTTGCGTCTTTCGTAAAACCTTCGCGTCTTTCGCGTTCCGTATTTGATTTTTAGTCTTATGCGAGCAGATCAACTTCTTGTTCATCGCGGCTTAGCTGCTTCGCGCAGTCAAGCGCAGCGGTTGATTGAATCGGGCGTGCGCAAGCTCACGCGAGAGGGTTGGAAAACGGTCAGTAAAAGCGATGAGTTGTTTGACGATGTGGAGCTGGAATTGCTTGACGCGGCAGAGGCGAAATATGTCTCCCGTGGTGGATTAAAGTTAGAAGGTGCATTGCTCAAAAGCGGCATCTCAGCGAGCGGCAAGCTTTGCTTAGATATAGGCCAAAGTACAGGCGGTTTCACAGATTGCTTGCTACATAACGGTGCTGGGTTTGTTGTTGGTGTGGATGTCGGTCATGCGCAATTGCACACGCGCTTGCGTGAAGACGAGCGTGTCATCTGTTTAGAGAAAATCAATGCGCGAGAGTTAAA
>JAYSRZ010000048.1:0-2325 GCA_043720775.1 Variovorax sp.
CCGCGAAGCGATTCCCGCATTCGCCCAGCAGATCGCCGATTTTGATTTGCATGATGCGATGCTCACCGGCGTAGAAACGCGCACCTCCAGCCCCATCCGCATCAAGCGCTACGAGCCGCGCTTAGAGGGCGGCAGGCGGCCTGATGGCAAGCAGCATGATGAGCATCCGCTGCGCTACCAATCAATCAACACGCGCGGCTTGTATCCCGCAGGCGAGGGGGCAGGCTATGCGGGCGGCATCATGAGTGCGGCCATTGATGGGCTGAAGGTGGCGGAAGCTGTGGCGCTCAATATCAACCGAGTTTAGAAAACGGTATTTTTAAGTCAAATCGGCCTTTTTGGCAGGCAGATACTGCGTGAAGTGCTCATTTTTTCATAGCAATTGAGTTAACTTACTTGGCAATCAGCGCTTGGCAGACGGCAGGCGAATGTTTGCTGCCAAGCCGCCAGTCGATGAGTTGTGCAAACTGAAACTGCCGCCCAAACGCTGAATGGTCTTCTCGACGATGGCAAGGCCTAGACCCGCACCAGTTGCGGCGGTGCGAGCCACATCGCCTCGGAAAAAGGGCTTGGTCATGTGCTTGAGCGTTTCGGGCGCTGCGCCCGCGCCATGATCGCGCACTTTGAGCATCACCCAGCCATCGCGCTCTCTAGCGGCGATGTCTAGTTGAGTGATGCCTGTGCCAGCGCTCTTGCCATACTTGCGCGCGTTTTCTACTAAATTCGTGATCACGCGCGTGAGCTCGACTTCGTCGCCCATCACATGAAAATCAGCCGGCAAGTCGAGGCGCACTTTTAAGTCATCCGTCTGCTGCACAGCAAGAACGCAGGCTTCCACAACATCATTGAGCGCCACAGCACGCAAATGCTGTTGATCGGTGGGCCGCGCGTAATCTAAGAATTTATCGATGATGGCATCAAGCTGCTCTAGGTCTGAGACCATATGATTTCGCGCGACATCATCGGCCACGCTCATCTCCGTCTCCAGTCTTAAACGAGCTAATGGCGTGCGCAGATCATGTGAAATTCCGGCGAGCATCACAGCTCTGTCTTGTTCGATTTTGGCAAGTTGCTCTGCCATGCGGTTGAAGCCCGCATTGACCTCACGGATCTCGCTCGTCACTGCATCTTCATTCAAGCGGCTCGCATCAAAATCACCATCTTTGACGCGACCTGCAGCAAATGACAGTGCCTTGAGTGGCTTGTTGATCAGCCGCGCAATCACAGCGGCTCCAGCTAACGAGAGCAGGGCGGCGATCGATAGCCATACCAGCCAAGCGCGGCCTGGCACGGGGGCGAGTTTCGTTAAATCAGTTTGCAGCCAGAATTTTTCATTCTCAATACCAAAGCCCACCCACAGACCTTCATCGCCATTGACCTTGCGAGCCAGCGTGGCCTTCTCGCCTAAGCGCAGGCGCAATTCGACGAGCACACGTTGCATTTGTGTATCACCCTCGAAGCCTTGCACAACATCTGTGGTCGTGCGAGCCACCACCTTCACGCCCTCCAGCTCGGCCAATTGCTTGATGAGTGAGACGCGTGCAATCGCATCCGAATGCACCAAAGCAGCACGCGAGAGATTGACGATGGAGGCAATCTGCTGCGCAGTTTGCGAGGCGCGAGGCTCAGATTCGAGCACGCGAAAAGTTTGTAGCCAAGCCACCACTGAGCCAACCAGTAACATGGCCAGCAAAAAAAACGTGCGCCAAAAAAGGCTGAAGCGTAATTTGCTGATCGCGCCGTTGGGGCGCACATCCAGCGGCGCAGGCATCGTCTCCAGCGGTGCGGGGCCGGTAGGCATGGGGCTGCCTGCCATTCCAGAGTGCAAGTGCGAAAAAGATGGAGCACCTCGACCTTCAGGTCGTGTATTGTCTCCCAATCGATCACCCATACCTTGGCCACCGAGGATGTGTTGGTTGGCAGAATTCATGAAGTAAGGTGCTTTGAAATGGGCTTAAAAAAATCGCGTGTTGGGTGCTTTAGCATACCCAACAACGCGACTTTGCGCAGACTGTTTTGTGTCAATCAGTCTGGTATGTTGAATTGAAGACGGTTAGCTTTTGCCATCCGGCACAAACACATAGCCCACGCCCCACACCGTTTGGATATAGCGCGGCTGCGCCACATCGTTTTCAATCATCTTGCGCAGGCGCGAGATCTGCACATCAAGGCTGCGATCAAATGGCTCGAATTCGCGGCCACGCGCTAGCTGGGCGAGCTTCTCGCGAGAGAGTGGCTGGCGCGGATGACGTACCAGCGCTTTGAGCATGGCGAACTCACCCGTGGTGAGCGCGATTTCTTCGCCGCTTTTTCTCAAAGTCCTTT
>JAYSRZ010000049.1:0-2321 GCA_043720775.1 Variovorax sp.
CATTAAAGAAAATACTATAACTTTAATAGCGCTTGACGCAGATTGCATGCCGGCTAACAACCAAAAGAGCATAAAAACACAATAGAAAAACATAATGGCCGCCACATCAAAGCGCCCCAGCGTGATAGCCGATGTTTTCATGCCGATGCGCAGATCATCATCGCGATCGACCATCGCGTATTCAGTGTCGTAGGCAAGCACCCAGAAGAGATTGCCGAGCAGGAGAATCCAAGCCAACGGCGGCACACTGCCTTGCAAACTGCCAAGTGAATCTCCGCCGATCACAGCAGCGAAGGCCATCGGAATCCCGAAGCTAAAAGCCACGCCGAGCACGGCTTGCGGCATGGCGAAAAAGCGTTTGGAGAATGGATAAGCGAGCGTGATGGCCAGCGCTGCAAACGAATAAAGCACAGTGAGTAAATTCGTGGTGAGCACGAGGCCGAAAGCCATCAATGCGAGCACCGCGCCGAGTAGCAGCGCCTCCTTCTTGCCCACCCTGCCACTGCTGACTGGCCTTTGAGCCGTGCGCTTGACGTGCTTGTCAAAATCCGCATCGGCCACATCGTTCACACAGCAGCCCGCGCTGCGCATGAGGATCGTGCCTAGCGTGAATACGATGATCAAATGCCAGCCGGGGAAGCCGCCGGCGGCGATCCACAACGCAGAAAGAGTCGGCCACAGCAGTAGCAGCCAGCCCGCTGGGCGATTCCAACGGATTAAATCAAGATACAGAGCTACACGGGTGTTCAAGGCTTGTCGTGCTCAAATATAAGCAACACGGAAGTCACAGAAATCTCACGGAAAGCACGAAAAAGACGTCTTTCTTTTTTTGTGTCTTTCGTGCAACCTTCGTGCCTTCCGTGTTCAAAAGAATACCTAATTAGCCAGCTGCCTCAAACTCCAAACCTTCACCGTTCGGACTGAGCTTGTCGAAGCCCCTGCAAACCCTTCGACAAGTTCAGGGTGAACGGGCAGAGTATTTGAGGCAGATGGCAATATGAAAGCCAATGCTGCTGGATCAGAACGGAATATCGTCATCCATGTCGTCGAAGCCGCTGCCTGCTTTGGCTTTTGGCGCCGAACCCGAAGACGCGGCTGATGGCGCAGTGCGAGCTGCGGGTGGGCGTGAAGCTGGAGCAGGGGCGCGGGAATAACCACCGCCACCACCTTCATCCGGCGAGCCCGCGCCTTGGCGCGCGCCGAGCAATTGCATCTCGGTAGCCACCACATCCACGGTGTTGCGCTCAATACCGTCTTTGTCGGTGTATTTTCCGTATTTCAAGCGGCCTTCGACATAAAGCGGATTGCCCTTTTTCACATACTCGCCCACGATCTCGGCCAAGCGGTCATAGAACGTGACGCGATGCCATTGGGTGTCTTCAATCGTTTCGCCGGAGGTTTTGTCTTTGCGTTTGCTGGATGTGGCAATCGAAATGTTGGCCACCGCGCCGCCAGAGGGCAAATAACGAATTTCGGGATCGCGCCCGCAGTTGCCCATGAGAATGACTTTGTTGACGGAGGCCATGTGTGTGTTCCTAATGTTTCAGTGCTTAAGTTGAGTGTGATTTGCCTATCGGCAATAGGATTATGCAGCAGGCTGAATGGGAGAACTAGGTAACGCGAAAAGCGCGAAAACTGCGCGAAAAACGCAAAAAAATTAGAAAGCTTTTGCGCTTTTTGGTATTTCTTTTGCGCTTTTCGCGTTACCTAGCCATATTTGCCGGCAGCTTCATGCCCCAAGCCGATAGAAGCCAGATCGCCATGAGCACAAAGCAGCCCGCAAACAGCGCATCAAAGCCATAGTGCTTAGCCAACCAGCCGCCGCCGAAGCCGCCGACGAAAAAGCCCAGCGATTGCACCGTGTTGTAAACGCCCAGCGCCGCGCCTCTTGCATGGGCGGGCGCAACGCGGGAAGCGAGGCTAGGCTGAGAAGCTTCTAGGATATTGAAGCCAACGAAAAAAGCAAAGAGCAAACAGCCCAAAAACCACACGCTGGGCTGCATTTGCAACGCCCACCACAGCCCCAGCTGCACCGCACCGATCAGCGCGACGCTACCTAAAAACGCCGCTTTTAAATGCCCTCGCGCCTCCAAAGCAAACAAGCCGCCCATCAAAAAAAACGACAGCAACACCGCTGGCAAATACGCCTGCCAATGCGAAGCTTTCGCCAGCCCCGCTTGCACCAGCATCGCCGGCACGGCCACCCACATGGCCAATTGAACAGCATGCAAAATGAAAGCGCCCAGATCTAGGCGGAGCAGATCGGCATGCATGAGCACTTCTCTCAAACCATGCAGACGGCTGTTTGGCGAGGAAGTTAG
>JAYSRZ010000050.1:0-2319 GCA_043720775.1 Variovorax sp.
ACTATTCTGAACGCCATGGTGCGCGACGATAAACCTTTCAACTTATCTCTTCATGGTTTACCTCAAAAGGCTTGACTTTGAAGACAGTTGCTGACCCCATTTATCACCATTTGTCGTTTTATCAAAGAAGGAAAAGAATCATGAGTCAAAAAGTAGCCTACGTCACCGGCGGTATGGGCGGCATCGGTACTTCGATTTGCCAAGCCCTTCACAAGCGCGGCTTCAAAGTGATCGCAGGCTGCGGCCCCACACGCGATCACGCTAAATGGATCACAGAGCAAGCGGCAATCGGCTACACCTTCCACACCTCGGTGGGCAACGTGGCCGATTGGGATTCCACCGTTGAAGCTTTCGCCAAAGCCAAAACGGAGCATGGCCCGATTGACGTGCTCGTCAACAACGCCGGCATCACGCGAGATCGCATGTTCCTCAAAATGACGCGCGACGATTGGGATTCTGTGATCGACACCAACCTCAACTCCATGTTCAACGTGACCAAGCAAGTCGTGCCCGATATGGTGGAGCGCGGCTTTGGCCGCATCATCCAAATCAGCTCCGTCAACGGCGAAAAAGGCCAAGCCGGGCAAACAAACTATTCCGCAGCCAAAGCCGGCATGCACGGCTTCACTATGGCACTGGCGCAAGAGATGGCAGCCAAAGGCGTCACAGTCAACACGGTGAGCCCCGGCTACATCGGCACAGACATGGTCAAAGCCATTCGCCCCGACGTGTTGGAAAAAATCGTCGCCACGATTCCTGTGAAGCGCTTAGGCACGCCAGAAGAAATCGGCGGCATTGTCGGCTGGCTCGCCGGTGATGAATCAGGCTTTACCACGGGCGCAGACTTTTCTTGCAACGGCGGATTGCATATGGGCTGATGCTGTGAGAAGCTTCGCTGACTAATCTCAGCGAGGCGCTTCGAGCAAACGGCTCATATCTTCATAACCCAATTCAAGGGCCACGTCCGTTGCGGTGTGGCCTTTGCTATTTTTGGAGCTGCGATCCGCGCCTGCGGCAAGCAGGATGCGCACGCCCTCTTGCCAGCGCTGGATCACGGCTTGCGTCAGGACGGGGTTGCCGGCTGGCGTGATGACGTTTGGCGATATGCCTTGCGCAAGAGCTTGACGCAGATTGAGTGCGTCTCGCGCATCAATGGCGGCGAAGAGTCTCTCGCGTGTGAAAGCAGATGGTGAAGCTGCGATAGGAGCGGGCGCTGTAGCGGCTACAGGTGCAGCTGAGGCAGCGCGAGGTGCGACTGGCGCGGCAGCACGTGGTGGTGCTGGTGGCACGGTCTGAGGCGCAGAATAATCAGCTAGTGGCGCGGGAGAGGCGTTCGCTGAACTTTGCTCGACGGTTTTGCTGGGTTGAGACATGGCGCGTGCAGCAGGAGCAGGAGCAGGAGCAGGAGCAGGAGCAGGAGCAGGAGCAGGAGCAGGAGCAGGAGCAGGAGCAGGAGCAACTGGTGCGGCAGCAATGACAGGTGCAGCTTCTTCCATCCGCGCGCGGGCTGCCTCGGGAGCAGGCGCAACGATAGCTTCTTTCTGAGCCGCCGCCTTTTCTGTTTCAAGTGAAGGCGAAGATTTTTTCGCAACGATCTTGGCTTGAGGCTGTGGCGCAGGCGTGATCGATGCATCGGCAGCAGCAGGCGAAACAGGAGCAGGAGCAGGAGCAGGAGCAGCTGCGATTTCGGCTTTGGCGGCTGCCGCACTGGGCTGAGCACTCTTGGCGGCGAGTTGTTCCGCAGGTGTGCCATGCTCGAATTGCCACCATAGCAAACCGGCAAGTCCCATTACTGCGAGGCTGCCGAAGGCGCGGATGTTCCAGAAGCTGTCGTTAGCGGCTTCTGTATTCGTTGTCGTGTTTTCTGTATTGTTCTTTATGCTATTTTGGGAGATAGCCGCCGTAGAACCTGCGTGAGGTGCTATTATTTTTATAGCGTTGATTTGATCGCGAGCAGATGCAAGGATTCGCTCGCGCACGTCAGCGCTAGGCTGGAGAGGCAAGCCATCAGGCAACGTTGCTTTGGCCTCAGCATAGCGCTCTAGCAATTCGTCTTTCGGGGGCGTTGCGTTCATGGTGATGCCTCGAAAGTAGTTTGCAGGGCTTGAGGTTGCCATGCAGCAAGACACGCTTTGAGTTTGCTGCGGGCGTATCGCAGGCGGCTTTTGGCGGTTTCAAAAGTGATAGCGCAACTTTCCGCAATTTCTTCCACACTCAAGCCGCCTTCAGCTTGTAGCAAGAAGGCTTCTCGTTGATCCGCAGGTAGATCAGCCAAAGCTTGCAACAACGCACCTGCCTGCTCACGGCCTTCAAGCTGGC
>JAYSRZ010000051.1:0-19800 GCA_043720775.1 Variovorax sp.
CAATCGGCGGCTCCATCACGATTTGGTCAAACGGTTTGCGCTTGCCATCTTTTTCCAAGCCCCAATCGCGGCTGAAGATGGGAATGCTGCCGACAGTCAAAGGCAACTCACGATTTTTCTTTTTGAAATTGAAGCGCACGGTGCGTTCATCGATCAAATCTACACCGCTCACATCTTCAAGCAAAGTGCGATACGCAGGCCGCACAAATTTGCTGATCAACACCTCATAGCTGTGCTTTACATCCGCCGCAAGCACAGGCTTGCCGTTATGAAACTTAGCCGCCGCACGCAACCTAAACACAACGCTCAAGCCATCGTCCGCCACGCTCACGTCTTCCGCCAGCAGCCCATACCCGGTGCCCGGCTCATCCATCGCACCCGTGAGCAGCGATTCAAACAGCAGCGTATCCAAATAAGCCGGCGCATTGCCGCGAATGGTAAACGGGTTGTATTTGTCAAACGTAGAAACGCGCAAATTACTCACCGCCACCAGCTCCCCGCCCCTCGGCGCCGCCGGATTCACATAATCAAAATGCGCGAAGCCCGCTGGGTATTTGATGTCGCCCCAAAGCGAATAGGCGTGGCCTGCCCATGCGGACAGCGTAGCAAGACTTAAAAGACAGGCTAAACCAAAACGAATCATCGTCTCATTGTGCCGCAAGATGGGTTGCCGTTGCGGTGCATATGGCAGGCTCCTGAGGCTGGGAAGTGAATACGCAACGCGCTTTCACTCTCATGCATCATTGTTCATGCCCCGCAACAAGGCAAGCAACTGGCTCACGGCTTTCTCAGGGTGGTAAGGGTTCATTTCGTTGGGCAATATGCTCGGTTCGTCTAGGCGTACTTGGCTAGCTACGATCGTAGCAACGCGGCTGCTGGCTTGCGCGTTAAGTTGCTGCGCAATATCGTGTCCAAGCATCCGCGCTCCCGTCAGTTCATAGTCAAAGCCGTCTTGCTGCGTCCACTGCACAAACTCTTCCCATAAGCGCGGCTCATTGCCTGCATCCAAGTAGTGATTCAGGATGAGTTGAATATCCTGCGCGTCTTTTCGCGGCGAGCGGCGATGCCGATCCTGCCAACAAACCATTTTGAGCCAAGCTAAGGCAGGCAACGACACCGCCCGCGCATGCACGCCATCGGGTAATTCCACAGACACTGCTGTGAGCCATGCTTCCTGAAAACCAAACACGTCCATCACCGTATCGCCATCGGGCGGCCAGATGATCTTTCTTTGATCGGTTTCAATCGCACCAAAAGGCACCAAGTCGACCGGTAAACCACTGCAATGACGCAAACGATGCAGCACCCCGCGCGCTTCAGTAAACAAAGCCGATGAGATCAGCTCTTCGCGCAACGAAGTAAAAGCGGCCCAATCTGGCACAACCAATGCAAAGTCCACATCATGCGTTTTGCGCTGCACAGGCACACCCCATGCATGATGCAAATGCAAATCGCGCGCAAAAGCACCCGTCAGCATCAACTGCACATCCAATGCTTGCGCTACAGCCTGCACATCTGCGACCACGCGCGCATGCTGGCTCAGCTCACGCTTGTGGGAAAGCTGTAGCAATGTATTGCTCATATAAAAGATTCGCTGTTTCAATGCATCGGCTTTCGCCTGTTGCCAAAAGATCCGCATACACCAGCAATGGCGGCACTACATCAGGCCGTACATCCATAGGCAGTTTTCCCCAAAAAGGCTCACGCCATTCCACTACGCGCTCCGCTGCCCTATCAGGCGCTTTGCTCATACGCTGCTTAGCCATAAAGAGTGGGGGCAGCCGATGGGTATAGATCGTTAAGATGCCGGGGCGCAGGTATTGTGTCAGCATCTGTGCAGCGCTTTCGCCCCCCCATAATCCATCGCTTGGCGCCAAGCCCCATTGCTCCCACGTGTCAAAAAGCGGTGTGGTGTAAAGCCCCTTCAGGATTTTTGGACGCAATCGACGCGCATAGGTTTGAGCCCAAGCATCCAGCAAGCGCCTGCTAGTTTGCAAGCGGCGCTGGTTGCCCAACACCGCCAAATGCCCTTGCTCCTGTAAATCCCGCAAAGTCGCTGGTACGCTCCCCAAAGCCACCCCTGCGCGGGCGGCAATATCGCGGTGTGTGGCATTGGCCAACGCCGGCTCGCACAGCAAGGCAAAGAGAATTTTCAGCCCCACAGGCGTATCTGCTCGGCCAGCCGTTGCAGGCGCTAGGCTGGGCAAAGCCTTGCGCCCCACCACCCAAATCAACATATCAGGCTGCTGGATAAATGCATTTCCCGCCGTATCTATAAATGCCTGCCCCTGCTCCTTAAGCTTTTCTGCCAAAGGCGGCGAAACATAGTCAACCACCAATAAAGTGGGCATGCCCCGCTCCCGCTTGAGTTCCCGCAGCCCATTCAACGCCATGCCCAGCGTCGCAATGGTCAAATGGCGCTTCACCGATACAACATAATTCTGCGCGCGTGCCTTGTTCCCCGCCTTTGCGCGCAGGCCAGCCGCCGCTGCGTCCAGGTCCACAGCCACGCCCAAGCCCCGTAGATGCGACACAGCTAGATTCGCGAGCTCTGCATCAGCTTGTTGATTGGTCAGAAGAAGGAGTAGTAGGAGCACGACATGTTCAAAATTTGTGTTTGTTCAATATTATTGAACAAAACAATAAAATGAACAAGCCCTTTGTTGTCTGCAAGCATCAACATTTGCCACCCTATGCAATCTGCATAAGGTAAACGACTCATTCGCTATTCGCAAACAGCGAATGCGAAGCATCACCAACCACTAAAAATGAAAGAGAAATTGGCCTTCAACCGGCATAAATACTGCGCAGAGTGCTATCAAAATTGAAGCAAAAGTTTGTGACCTCAAAACGTCCTCCAGCTACCGCCCCGCCTCCGCCTCCTGAATTTCCTTCAGCGTGCGCCCGTCCGCCGCTTTCCACTCCACCCGCCCATTCGCGCTGCGGCCGAGCACCACGGCAGCTGCCGTGCTGGGGGAGGTGAAGCTGTAGTCCTGCGTCAACTGGTAGAGCCCGCCCTGCATGGCCAGCACGCCGTTGCTGATCAGGTCCTGCCGCAGGTCATACATGCCGCGCACATGCTGCGCCATGCTGGGCACGGTGTCTGCCACCGCCTGCGAACCCGCGCGCACCACAAAGCCTTGGCTGGCTTCATAGCCCGTGGCCTGCACACCTTTCCCTTTACAGGTGAGCACAGGGCCGGCCTTGGCGGCGGGGGCTTTGGGCGCTTGCTCAAATCCATGCACGCCCAACACAGGCAGCATGCCCAGCATATGACCCAAAAAGACTTCCATGTCAGCCCGATCCGCCTCGCTCAAGCTGGGCTCGGCGGGCTGATTGGAGTTGTCCAGCGGCATGCGCTTGGCCGCGCGGGCCAGGGCGATAAGGCGCGACTCCAGGAACTGCACATGCGCCTTGTTGAGCTGCCCACCAGTGGTCGTGGTGAAGCCGATGGCACGCGTCCAGAAATCTTTTTGCGCATAGTGGCTCTCCAGCCGGGGGCGGATCGGGTCGCCCTCGCCCACGTAGAGCATGTCGCCCTCACCGTCTGGTCGCGGCCCCAGCAGCAGGTAGACGCCCGTCTGCGCCAGTTCAGGCCGCGCCTTGACCTGAGGCAGCAGCGCACGCGGAAACACCAGTGCCTTGCCGATCCAATTGGATTTATCGACAATGCGCAAACCGTCGGGATCGCCATCCGCGACGAAGATGCGGAGGGAGAAAGGGGTTAGGTAATTCATATCGGGCCCTGCTCTAGTGAGCGATCAACAAATGCTCTGTAAATCAGAGTCGAACATAGCTTCTCGATGCCGAGAAACACGAGTGGCTTGTCAAACGCTGGCAAACTGGTGGTCTGGGTGACGACCCGAAAATGCTCGCCTTCTTTAGGCAGCCAACATAGGGATTGACTCCACAAAACGAATTCCGGTAAGGATGAGGCTTTCTGTAAACCTTGTTTGAAAATGTGATTTGGCAACAGTGGTAGTTCAGTGTTTGTGCTAAGAACTCCACCAAACGCATCCACACTAACAACGCCTGCGCATGACCATTCGCTTGCATCATCGGCATTCAAACCCAGTGATTTGAGTGCGATGGATTGTCGGACACCGATCCACTTCACCTTGCGCTCCAACTGAGCAACTTTTTCCCAACACACTTTCTTCCGGTTTTGCACCTCGCGCGGATCGCCCGGCTGCAGCATCCAGCGCAGTTCGCAGACAAGTAACGTCTTACTCTCCGGATCTGGAATAAGTAGATCAACTTCTTCGAATTCTTTGCGGTCACGGATCGTCAAGTTTTCTTTCGCATTCGGCCAACGCGTCTTAACCAATGGAATAAGACCTGATAGCATATTTTGCTCAAACAAAGCGCTCAATTTATCAAATGATATTGGGTCGATCCGCGCTTGAAGAGTGAGCAGGTTCCTCTGGTAGTTGGACGACAGAAACAACAGGCATGGAATAGCAATTCTTCCGTCGCCGATAGCAACTATTGGCTGTAGCGCCGGGTCTGGTGCCTGCACGCCATGACCAAGCGTGAGGTATTCAATGAACCTTCGAATGACAGGCAATTCAAGCGAGCACATCTCGCGGAGTTCTGTGGCCAACTGCTGTGCAGTCGTTACAAGAAGCAAACTTTCTTGGCCGCCACCTTTGAGCCTGTGGAAACTGGCTCCAAAGTGCACAGCACACCAGTGATACATGCAACGAATACACAAAGCATTTAGCAGAAGAGTCGTCTCGTGGCGGCCACCCCATACAAATCGCCATCCCTCCGGCACAAGAAATGGGTACTGTTCCATCACCTTGGCCAACTTGATCGCAGGGTATGTGTGGTATCGATAGACGACTAACCCTTCAGAAATCCGTGTTGTCTGCGCTATTGTGTTAACTATCTCTGGCCTGAATTCATCCCGATGCGCCCAATGGTAAAGACGAGCTGTATGGTCAACGAAATCAGGTGGCATATGCCCCAGTAACTCAAGTGTTGAATACCGCATATCGTGATCAGCAGGATCAAATTCTACTTGGATGTCTTCTGCCCTTTCCACGAGACCAAGTGTCTTAGCGTGCGCTGCCGAGCAGAGTCTTGTGGCAGACATATAGTCCAGCCCTGCTTGCAATAATTCACTAGTTCGGATGTACAGCCTAGGGACTATTTTTGTAGGGAGTGCCGCCTTGCTGGTGTCTTGGCACTCACGACGAATTCGATCTAAAGCGAAACGGGCAGAATACTTGTGGGCATCCAGTAGGTGTTCGATTAATGCAGTCTTGCTGTCGTCAGCTGCAACAAAAAACAGCCGAAGGTTGTCCTCCAAGACGGCCAACAAGTACCACGTCGCTATTGCTCGGTTGGGATGCGGAAGGGGATGCCGGTTATAACTCTTGTCTAGCGCTGCCTCAACTGCCGATAGCAACGCCTTGCCTGATGCATAGCCAGTCACGATGCAAAAGCCTTGGTTAAAGTCGCCTGACGCAGCGAATTTGCACGCTGGAGGATGGTAACTCTTAGCGCTGTGTGAATATTAAGCTGCTTTAAATCCTGCACGGCCCAGCTCGCTGCGGTTAGCAGCGAATCAATAGTTTGGCAGGTATGGACTTTAGACGTCAAGTCTGATCTCCTCGCCTCATTCTATGCACAAAATGTCACATCTTTGAAGCTCCCGCATGCATGCGACAATTCCAGCCATCTTGTAACTGATTCGAAAAATGAGGCACATCCATGGGTTTTCTCACTGGCAAAAAACTGCTCATCACTGGCGTCTTGTCCAACCGCTCCATTGCTTACGGCATCGCCAAAGCCTGCCACCGCGAAGGTGCGGAGCTTGCTTTCTCCTATGTGGGCGAGCGATTCAAGGATCGGATCACTGAATTTGCGGCGGATTTTGGCTCGAAACTGATTTTTGATTGCGATGTGGGCTCGGATGAGCAGATTGAGAAGATGTTTGCCGATCTCTCGCTGGTGTGGCCGAAGTTTGACGGCTTTGTGCATGCGATTGGCTTTGCGCCGCGTGAGGCGATTGCGGGCGATTTCTTAGATGGCCTCTCGCGCGAGAGCTTCAAGATCGCTCACGATATTTCGGCCTACAGCTTCCCAGCGATGGCCAAGGCTTGCTTGCCGATGCTCAACGATAAATCTTCGGTGCTCACGCTCACCTACCTCGGCGCGGAAAAGGTGGTGCCCAACTACAACACCATGGGCTTGGCCAAAGCTTCTCTTGAGGCGAGCGTGCGCTATCTCGCTGAATCGCTGGGCTCGAAAAATCGCGGTATGCGCGCCAATGGCATCAGCGCTGGGCCGATCAAAACGCTGGCGGCCAGCGGCATCAAAGGCTTTGGGAAAATTCTCTCCGTGGTGGCTGAAAACTCGCCGATTCGCCGCAACGTGACGGTAGATGACGTGGGCAACGTCGCTGCGTTTTTACTAAGCGATTTGGCTGCGGGCGTGAGCGCTGAGATCACTTATGTTGATGGCGGCTTTAGCAACGTGGTGGGCGGCATTGCCGAGCCAGCGGGCGCTTGATTCACTGGCATTTTTTAGCATTTTCGACCTGTCGGCGGCGTATTCATTGCGCAAGGCGCTACTATTTTTATAGTGAACCGTCATTTGCAGTTACATCACGTCGTCGCTTCTTGAAAGTGTGATCGCCTGCATGGCGACACGTTTTTTGTACGCACCGTAAGTCTGTGTGCCGACATGTTCAAAGCCGAAAGATGCGTGGAATTTTTCGGATGTTGGATTTGGTGGATCGATATCAAATTCGCAGGTGACGACGCTAATATCCTCTTTGCGAGCGAATTCAAAGAGATGTTCGTAAAGCAGTTTTCCAACGCCTTGGCCGTGCAGCTTGGAGGAAACGGCGATGCGATCGATGTAGAGAAAGTTGCTGTATCGCTGAGCAAACCACGCAAAATTCTCACTGTCATAGGCCGAGCCATTGCGATGCGCCATGAGGAATGCGCAGACTTGGGCTGGGGCCTCGGCTTCAACCACGCAGTGATAAGCCGCTTGAGAGTGAAGCAATGCAAGCCTCTGGGCATTCATCGGGCTTAAGAAGCGCACGGATTCTTCATTGAGAGCCAAGACTTGCGCAAAGTCTGCGGGCGAGGCGCGGCGGATATGGATGGTTGAATTTGTCATTTCAGTGGTTTGGTCAATCGTAGAAGAACACTACAAAAACGATAGCGCCTCACGCAGTAAATACGCCGGCTGAGTGCCTAAAAGGCTCAAAAATCTAAAGAGAGCAGGTGCGGAAGCCATAAAACCCATCATCTCGCTCTGGCCGCGCAAAGCCACGAAAAGTAGGCTGCTTCATGCGCTCGCGTGTGGCCCAGCTCGCGCCACGCAGCACTTTGCAATGCTCGAAATGCGGCTTGCTGCCATCAAGCCAAGGCGATGATACGAAGCCCGGATACGGGCGAAAAGTATTCGATGTCCATTCCCAGACATCGCCCCATCGGAAGCCTTGGCCTTTGAGTTTGGTGGCGGCGATTTCCCATTCCACTTCAGTCGCCACACGCCGCCCTGCCCATTTGGCGTAAGCCTGCGCTTCGTACCAGCTCACGTGCATGACGCTGCTGGATGAAGCCATGCGCTGTAAGCGACCAAAGCGCGTTTGCATCACCGCTCCGCTTGCCACGCCAATTTGCTCCACGTAGCGTGGGGCGCGGCGGCTGTCGGTCAAGACAAGCCAATCTCGTCCCGCCTCGCTCCAATGCGCCATGTCGTCATACCCACCGTCATCCACAAACTCCACATATTGCGCCCAACTTACCGCCTGCGCATCAATCTCAAACTCTGGCACGCTCACCTCATGTTGCGGGCCTTCGTTGTCAAACGAGAAGCCTTGGAAAGCCGCGCCCATTTGCCAACGCGTGGCCGGCACGAGCAGCGGCGCACGCGGCGCGAGTGCCGCTGCAGGAGGCAGCTTGAGCTGCAAAGCCAAGCTTTGCGCCAACACGATGAGTTGCTCGCCCACCTGATCTTCTCGCGCAAGCGCTAGATGAAAGAAATACAAGCCGTCATCTGTAGGTGCTGCCTTCTCAAGCAGCTCCAATGTCATTTCTAAAGTTTCAAGCAAATAGCTTTTGATCGATGAGAGATCGGGATAGGCCAGAGCCCATCGCTCTGCGCAGCTTGATAATCGCGGATCAAAGCAGCTGTCTGCACGCGGCTCAATAGAGGCGAGCAGTGAAGGCTGCGCAGGACATTGCAAGCCAAGGTGGCGCTGCATATTGCGCCCGATCCAGTATTCTTGAAACCAACCCGCGTGCCCGAGCAGCCAAAGCGGCGGCGCTATGCCGCTCTTTTGAAGCTCGGATAAATCCAGGCCAAATCGCAAATCAGGCACCAGCCGCGCGAATTCGCCCATCACATGCAACGTGTGATTGCGGGCATCCATCAGCGCAAGAGACAGCAAATCTGCACCCGCGTAACGCATCAGTGGCGAATCTATCGAAGGCGGGATCAATGATGCTTGCTGAGACACAGCTGTTCAACCAAAAGTGGGGATGCATTGAAGTATTGCATGATCCTTGAGTATCAGCATCTCATGTCACGCATCGTCCGTGTCATTGAGACAGCTTCATGAGCAGGGAATACCCTAGATATTCGCGTCAGACTTTTGCCAGAGCCAAGCCTCGCAGACCAGCGACAATGCATCATCACAAAAGGAAAGAGCTATGGCTGCACTACTGAAATTTGCATTTGGCATTGACTGGGTCAACGAAAAATTAAGCAAGGTTGCCGCTTGGGCTGTTTTCATCTCCGCCATGATTTGCGCAGGCAATGCTTTCATCCGTTACGGCTTTGACAAAAGCTCCAATGGCTGGCTGGAGATTCAGTGGTATCTGTTTGCCGTGACTGTGATGCTCGGCGCGCCTTATGTACTCAAGCTCAATGAGCATGTGCGCGTGGATTTGATCTACGCCAAGCTCAAGGGCCATGGCCGTGTTTATGTGGATATTTTCGGGATTATTTTCTTTTTGTTTCCCGTGATCGGCATGCTGTTTTACATGTGCGTGCCTTATTTTTATCAAGCGTTTGTCTCGGGAGAGATGAGTCAAAACGCGGGTGGTTTGATTCGCTGGCCTGCATTGCTCACGCTCCCTGTTGGCTTCGGATTGCTCTTTATGCAAGGCGTCTCTGAGCTCATCAAACGCTTTGCCTATTTGAAAGGCACCTACAAAATGGATATGCATTACGAGAAGCCGATTCAGTGACGTTGATTGCTTCATCCAAAAACTTAAAAATCGCCTTCTCTTTTGAATTGAGCAAAAAATGTTAGTTGAACACTTTCCCCCCATCATGTTTGCCGGTTTGGTGATCATCATGTTGATCGGCTTTCCGGTGGCTTTCTCGCTGGCTGCATTGGGCCTTGGCTGCGGCTTCTTCGCGATTCATATGGGCTGGTTTCCTACCGCTTACATGAGCAATCTGCCATTGGCGATGTTCTCGATTTTGAGCAACGATTTGCTGCTGGCGATTCCGTTTTTCACCTTCATGGGGACGATCCTAGAGAAATGCGGATTGGCCGAAGACATGCTTGATTCGATGGGTCAGCTTTTCGGCCCCGTGCGCGGCGGCTTGGGTTATTCAGTGATCATTGTGGGCTTTATTTTGGGTGCGATCACCGGCACGGTGGCGGGCCAAGTGATTGCGATGGCGCTCATCTCGCTGCCTGTGATGATGCGCTATGGCTACAACATGCGCTACGCCACAGGTGTGCTGGCCGCATCGGGCACGATCACGCAGCTCGTGCCGCCATCTCTCGTGCTCGTGGTGTTGGCTGATCAGCTGGGCAAGCCGGTGGGCGATATGTACAAAGGCGCTTGGGGCCCTTCGATTTTGCAAATCTTGTTTTTCGCGGCTTACACGTTTCTGCTCAGCCGCATCAAGCCTGATTATTTGCCCTCAGTGCCTAAGAGTGCGCGCACTTTGCAGGGCTGGGCACTTTGGAAAAAATGCTTGCGCGGTATCGTGCCATCAGCGCTGCTGATTTTTACCGTGCTTGGCTCCATGGGCGGTCTGCCCTTTCAAAAGACTGCGATTGCCACGCCGACTGAAGCGGGTGCGATGGGCGTAGTCGGTGGCTTGATCTTGGCAGCCATGTATGGCCGCTTGTCCAAGGCCTTGATGTGGGAAGCGATGGTGGGCACGATGCGGCTCACGGCCATGGTGGTCTTTATCTTGATCGGCTCGCGCGTGTTCAGCCAAGTCTTCCAAGGCGTGGATGGGCATAAATGGGTGGAGCATTTGCTCTCCGGTTTGCCAGGCGGACAAGTAGGCTTCTTGATCGTGGTCAACATTTTTGTGTTTTTCCTTGCCTTCTTCTTAGATTTCTTTGAGATCGCTTTCATCATCGTGCCGATGCTTGCGCCTGTGGCAGAAAAGCTGGGGATTAATCTGATTTGGTTTGGCGTGTTGCTCTGCGTGAACTTGCAAACCAGCTTTATGCATCCGCCGTTTGGCTTTGCGCTGTTTTATTTGCGAGGCATTGCGGATACGCTTTGGAAAGAAAAGCGAATACCGGAGCCCGTGAAATCTAATGATATTTATCTCGGTTCGATTCCGTGGATCATCATGCAGTTGATGCTCGTGGCCATCGTGATCTTCGTGCCGCAGAGCGTGACGATGTTCCTTGACAAAGAAATCGTGGTGGACATTGATAAAGTGAAAATCGAGATTCCTGCCGAAGCAGAGGCGGCCTCCAAAGATCCAGCTACAGCGCTCAGCCCCGCCAGCTCTACGCCTTCATCTTCTACAGACCCGTTTGCGCCGCCATCAGCTGCTGATCAAGCAGCTCTTGATAAAGCCACAGCAGACGAACAAAAGAAGATTGACGATCTGTTTAAGAAGTAACCTCGGTCACATCTGTTTGCCTCTCTGGCGCTCCTGCCAGAGAGGCATTTTTTATTGAATTTTCGCGTCCCACGCTTTGCTACGATTGCACTATGAACGATATTTCTTCACAAGCAAGGCTCGGACCTGAGCCGTTTCCATTTACGCCGAGCCAGGCTCCTATGCGCAGCCGGGCCTTCTCGCGCCCCTTTCAACTGCTGGCGACAATGATTGTGATGGGCTGCGGCTATTGGCTTTACAGCTTTTGGATGGATGGGCAATTCGCGCCAAAGCAAGGAAGCTCTGCCGCCAGCCAAGTGTTCTATTGGTATCTAGCTGCGTTCGCCTTGATGCTCTACACCTTGTGGTGCATTCAAACCAGCGTCACGACACTCAGCGCCACCGCTCTTGATCAAAGCTTCGTGTGGAACAAGCATGTTGAACTGAGCGATCTTGCGTACGCAAAACTCATTCGTGTGCCGGGGCTCGATTGGCTGATTGCGCCGCGCCTGTATTGCCGCACGCTGCTGGGTAAATTTTCTGTGTTTTACGCTTGCGATACGGCGATGATTAAAGAGTTTGAGCGCTTGCGCGATGAGCTAAAAATCTTCAGGCAAACGCGATAAACAAGCTTAAAAAAGCGAACGATCCATAAAAAAACCGCCCGAAGGCGGCTTTTTTATTCGTCTCAAAAACTAAACGATTACAGTTTCTGCGCTTGCATAAACTGATCGAAACGTGCTTCTGTGAAACGGAACCACAGGTTGGAATCAGCACGGAACTTGCTGTAATCCGCGTAGATTTTGGCCCACTGTGGGTTGCTAGCATTCAGCTCAGAATACAGTGCCATTGACTCTTTGAAAGCCAGTGCCATCACATCGTTTGGAAACGGACGCAGCTTCGTGCCAGAGCCCACCAGCTGCTTGAGCGCGCCAGGGTTCTTCGCATCGTATTTGGCTTGCATCTCCGAAGCGGCTAGCGCTGCTGCGGCTTCTACAATCGCTTTGTTCTCAGCAGACAATGCGTTAAATGCTTTGTCGTTGATGAAGAAATCGAGCTCTGGACCACCTTCCCACCAGCCTGGGTAGTAGTAAAACGGAGCGACTTTGTTGAAGCCCAGTTTCTGGTCATCATATGGGCCCACCCACTCAGCTGCGTCGATCGTGCCTTTTTCAAGCGCCGTGTAGATCTCGCCGCCAGGAATGTTTTGTGGCACCACGCCCATACGGCCAAGCACCTTACCTGCGAAGCCACCAGCGCGGAATTTCAAACCCTTGAGGTCTTCAGCGCTCTTGATTTCTTTGCGATACCAGCCGCCCATTTGAGCACCTGTGTTGCCACCCACGAAGTTGACAATGTTGTAGCCAGCGTAGAACTCACGCATGAGCTTCATGCCGTTGCCCTCAAGCATCCAAGCCGACATCTGGCGGCTGTTGAGGCCAAACGGAATCGCACAACCCAGTGCGAAAGCGTCATTTTTACCGAAGAAATAATACGGCGCAGTGTGCGCCATCTCCACAGAGCCTTGCTGCACAGCATCGACCACGCCAAACGGTGGGGTGATCTCGCCGGCGGCATGCACGGAAATTTCAAACTTGCCACCCGACATTTTCTTCACAGCATCAGCAAAGGTGCTGGCAGCGCCGAAAATGGTGTCCAGCGCTTTTGGAAAGCTGGAAGACAGGCGCCAGCGCACTGCGGCTTGGGCATGGACTGCAGGTGCAATACCAGCAGCGAGGACACCGGCGATACCGGCGTTTTTAAGGGCTACGCGACGATCCATTTCGGGAATCTCCTAGGGGACTTTGAGCTTTTGTGGGCTCTCTGTCTGGTTGAATATCTCTCTCACCGCGCAAAAAAAACGCAGTGATCAAGGACTGTTTAAGTCTACCGGGATTGTATGGAGCGCACTATGTGCGACGTTGGGGGTTTTCCCTTGAGAATATCCCTAAGAATGCAACGCTTCAGGCTTCTGTCAGTTTGTCGCAAACCACTATAACGGCGACACTCATTCAGGCAAAGCGCGTGCGGATACTGATCTCAATGCCCGTTGCATCCAAGCCATGCATCGCCAGCAATTTGAGAGGATCGCCATGCTCGATGAAGGCATCAGGCAAGCCCAAGGTCAGCACGCTTTTGTTGATCTGTAAATGCTGCAAAGCTTCAAGCACGGCCGAGCCCGCGCCGCCCATGAGGCAGCCTTCTTCGAGTGTGACGAGGCTTTCGTGAGTGATGGAGATTTCGCGCAACATTTCTGCATCAATCGGCTTGGCCCAGCGCATATTGACGACGGTGGCATCCAATTTTTCTGCTGCTTGCATTGCCGGATACAGCATCGTGCCAAAGCTCAGAATAGCGATTTTTTTGCCGCGTCTGTCGATGCTGGCTTTGCCAAAAGGCAGGCCTTGCAGATCCTTCGATGGCACTTTGCCCGCTCCCGCGCCACGCGGATAGCGCACGGCCACACTGTGATTTTGCTCAAAAGCTGTGGTGAGCAAGGCGCGGCATTCAGCTTCGTCAGCCGGGCAAGCCACAGAAATATTTGGGATGCAACGCAGAAAAGCAATGTCATACGCGCCCGCATGCGTCGCGCCATCTGCACCGACGAGGCCTGCGCGATCCAGCGCGAAGACCACTGGCAGATTTTGAATCGCCACATCGTGAATCAACTGGTCATAGCCGCGCTGCAAAAACGTGGAATAAATCGCCACCACCGGCTTCATGCCTTCGCAAGCCAACCCAGCAGCAAACGTCACGGCATGCTGCTCGGCGATGCCGACATCGTGATAGCGATCCGGGAAACGCTTTTCAAACTCCACCATGCCAGAGCCTTCGCGCATGGCAGGTGTGATGCCGACCAAGCGACTGTCTTTCTCGGCCATATCGCACAGCCACTGGCCGAAGATTTGCGTGAATGTCGTTTTCGGCTGCGTTGTGGGCTTGACAATCCCGACGTCCGGATCAAATTTTCCCGGCCCGTGGTATGCCACTGGGTCAGCCTCGGCCCTCTTGTAGCCCTGCCCTTTTTTCGTGACGACGTGCAAAAACTGCGGGCCAGCGCCTTTGGCCATCAGCTTCTTCACGTTCTCCAGCATGGGGATCAGCGAATCCAAATCATGCCCGTCAATCGGGCCGATGTAATTAAAACCAAAGCTCTCAAACATGGTAGCCGGCACGACCAAGCCTTTGGCTTGCTCCTCCACGCGCTTAGCCAACTCAAACAGGGGGGGGATGGGCTTGAGAACTGACTTACCCACGCTTTTTGCCGCTGCATAAAAACGCCCGCTCATCAGCTGCGCCAAATAGCGGTTCAAAGCACCCACAGGCGGCGAGATGCTCATGTCGTTGTCGTTTAAAACGACGAGCAGCGGCAAACCGGGCTGTACGCCTGCGTTGTTCATGGCCTCAAAGGCCATGCCCGCGCTCATCGCGCCATCGCCGATGATGGCTACAGCGTGTCTCATCACACCTTGATTTTTTGCACCAATCGCCATGCCTAAAGCAGCGGAAATCGACGTTGAGGAATGCGCTGTGCCAAAGGTGTCATACGGGCTTTCTTCGCGGCGCGGAAAGCCACTGATACCGCCTAATTGCCGAAGCGAATGCATTTGATCGCGCCGGCCGGTCAAGATTTTGTGAGGATAGGTTTGATGGCCCACATCCCACACCAAGCGATCTTCGGGCGTGTTGAAGACGTAATGCAGCGCGACGGTGAGCTCAACCGTGCCGAGATTCGAACTCAAATGCCCGCCCGTTTGCGACACCGATTGCAGCACATGATCGCGCAGCTCATCGGCAAGCGTTTTGAGATCGGCACGTGAGAGTTGGCGCAGATCGGCTGGCGCGTTGATGGTGGAGAGCAAGCTCGGTTCGGTCATGATGGCGTGTTGGTTCACTATGATTTTAATAGCACTTCACGCAGATTCTACGGCGTGGATCAGGCTTTTTCTCTATAAATTGATTCAATGGGACCGCCGCACGACATTGTCTGCCAACGCGTGCAACGCATCTGTATGCACCAAGCCACTGCCAGCCAAAGCTTGCATCGCTTGCGCATACATCCGCTCGACGTACTCACGTGATCTCGCCATGCCGAGTATGGAGACATAGGTGGGTTTGCCGGCTTGCGCGTCTTTGCCAGCGGTCTTGCCCAAGGTGGCGGAATCCGCTGTGACGTCCAAGATATCGTCCACTACCTGAAAGGCCAAGCCAATGGCGCGGCCAAAATTGGCCAGTGCTTGCGTCTGCGCAGCCGTGGCGGCGCCGCAAGCCGCGCCCATCATCACGCTGGCTTGCAGGAGTGCCCCGGTTTTGAGCTCATGCATTTTTTTCAAGCGGGGCTCATCAAGCACTTGGCCGACGCTGGCCAAATCAATCGCTTGCCCGCCGGCCATGCCTGCCTCGCCTGCGGCGCGTGCGAGCAAGGCGCAGAGCTTGGCCTGCATCGCATCGGGTATGCCACTGTGAAGTGGTGTCAGCAATTCAAAAGCAAGCGCCTGCAATGCATCGCCTGATAGCAATGCCATAGCCTGGCCATATTTCACATGCACGGTGGCTTTGCCTCGCCTCAGCACGTCGTTATCCATGCAAGGCATGTCGTCATGCACGAGACTGTAGGCATGGATCAGCTCCAAAGCGCAGGCTGCACGCAGTGCGCCTTCCGCGTTGCCGCTTACGCTTTCGCAAGCAGCTAGTGCCAACAGTGGCCGCAACCGCTTGCCGCCGCCCAGCACGGCGTAGCGCATCGCCGCGCCTAAGTCTTCAGGCGCATTCACTGGAATCCATTGGTCTAAAGCGCTTTCAACGCTTTGCAAATGCATCGCGCTCCATGCAGAGAAATCAAAATTCGTCATCACTTATTCAGCTTGGGCAGCATCAAGCCGCTTGATTTGCTGCTCTACAGTGGCAAGCTTGTCGCGGCAAATCTTCAGGAGCGCCGCCCCTCTTTGGTAACCGGCCAGCAAATCATCCAGAGGCATTTGCCCTGAATCCATGCGCGAGACCAGCGCTTCAAGCTCTTGCAAGGCAGCCTCGTAAGTCAGCGCGGCATCGTCGGTGTTTGCGGGGGAAAGATTTTTAGGCATATTTGCTTATTCCAAGCCTTGATTTTAGGCTGTGCGCAGCCGTCTCAATGAAGCCAACGTGAACCCAAAGGGTAAAATGAGCTTTCGGCTACGTTTGGGTAGCCGCCCTCAAACTCCTTTATGGAATTGGCTTGCCAAACATGACCGATCTGAGCCTTTCTCGCCACATGCAACCAAGTGCTGCACCGCTCAAAATCGCCAGCTATTTCGAGCCAGCGACTTTTCTCGCTGAGCAGCAAAGCATCTTCTCACAAGCGCCTAAATACGTCGGCCACAGCCTAGCAGTCCCCAATATCGGCGACTATTACGCCCTGCCGCAAGAAGGCGAAGGCCGTGCTTTGATGCGCACGCCTGACGGCCAAGGCGGCTCGCGCTTGGAGCTGATCTCAAATGTCTGCCGCCATCGCCAAGCCGTGATGCTGCATGGGCGCGGGCATCAGGCGCAGAGCAACATCATCTGCCCACTGCACCGCTGGACGTATGACACCTCTGGCCAGCAGCCCACGGGCACGCTGATCGGCGCGCCGCATTTCGAGCAAGACCCCTGCCTGAATTTAAAAAACTACGCCCTGCAATCATGGAATGGCTTGCAGTTTGACGCAGCCACCACAGCGCACACCGATCTGAATCAACTTTTCGCTGGCATGAAAGCCGCCAAAGATTTGGACTTCACCGGCTACCAATTTCATCGCGCCATCCAACACGAATGCCCCTACAACTGGAAAACGTTCATCGAGGTGTACCTTGAGGATTACCACGTTGGCCCGTTCCACCCCGGCCTCGGCCAATTCGTCGCTTGCGAAGAATTGCAATGGGAATATGGCAAGCAATGGAGCGTGCAAACCGTGGGCGTGGCTGACAAATTAGGCAAACCCGGCAGCGCGGTGTATCAGCGCTGGCATGACGCCGTACTCAGCTACCGAGGCGGCCAGCCGCCCGCACATGGCGCGATCTGGCTTACGCTGTATCCCACAGTGATGGTCGAGTGGTATCCACATGTGCTCACCGTGAGTACGCTATATCCGCAGGGCCCGCAGAAAACACTCAATATCGTCGAGTTTTTCTACCCTGAAGAGATCGCATCATTCGAGCCGCATTTCATCGAAGCGCAACAAGCCGCCTACATGGAAACCTGCGAAGAAGACGACGAAATTGCTCTGCGCATGGATGCAGGCCGCAAAGCACTCTTCGAGCGCGGCGAAGACCAATCAGGCCCGTATCAAAGCCCGATGGAAGACGGCATGCGGCATTTTCATCAGTGGTATGTTGGCGCGATGGGTTAACTGCCTACTATCTATTTCATAGCACTTCACGCAGTATCTACCTGCCCTATGTGCCAAAAATGCTTCAAATCCTGTAGTTTTTCCACATTAAATCCCGAAGCCTTGCTCCATCTAAGGCATCATTGCAATCATGAGCAACACCACCCCCTACACCCCACCCAAAATCTGGCAATCACCGGCGAGCAGCGGTGGAAAGTTTGCCAACATCAACCGCCCAGTTGCCGGCAGTACGCATGACAAAGCGCTGCCAGTGGGCAAGCATCCGATGCAGCTGTATTCGCTGGGCACGCCCAATGGTGTGAAAGTGACCGTCATGTTGGAAGAGCTGTTGGCGCTCGGCCATTCCGGCGCGGAATACGACGCATGGCTGATCCGCATTGGCGAAGGCGCGCAGTTTGGCAGCGGGTTTGTGGAGATTAATCCGAATTCCAAAATCCCTGCGCTGATGGACAGAAGCAATCCTGCAAAACCCATCCGAGTGTTTGAATCCGGGGCAATTTTGATGCATTTGGCGGAAAAGTTTGGCGCATTCCTGCCCACTGAGCCAGCCGCTCGCGCCGAATGCCTATCCTGGCTCATGTGGCAAATGGGCAGCGCCCCATTCGTCGGCGGCGGCTTTGGGCATTTTTATGCGTATGCGCTCGAGAAAATTGAATACGCGATTGACCGTTATGCGATGGAGACGAAGCGGCAAATGGATGTGCTTGACCGCTTGCTCGCTGAGCGCAAATACGTCTGTGGCGATGACTACACGATTGCCGATATGGCGATCTGGCCTTGGTATGGGCAGATGGCGCTAGGTCGCTCGTATGAAGCTGCTGAATTTTTGCAAGTGCATACGTATAAGAACGTGCTACGTTGGGCGAATGAGCTCGATACTCGGCCTGCTGTGAAGCGCGGGCGCATGGCCAATAAAGTTCAAGGTGATCCGGCACTGCAATTGCATGAGCGCCATGATGCGAGCGATTTTGAATTGCGGACGCAGGATAAGGTTGCTGCTTAGGTTTTTAAGCGTTTTTGGCATTTAGCAGGCGTATTTACTGCGTGGAGTGCTATTTAATTGATAGTGTTAGTGTTCTGGGCGTTTCGCTCGGAGTTTTGTACCTGCGGCCTACCGACGGGCACTTACCCTGAAAAAATTTTAAAAATACACGCGATTTAGGACTGAGCAATCTGACCCTCGCGCCGCGCGCCTTCCAAAAACTTTTCAGTGCAAGCACCCATCGCTCTCCGCTTCGAATGTGGCTTGCAGTTGGAAGATTTCGCAGAATCGAAAATTGTGTTTATCGCCGACCATCTATCCGGCAAGCGATATTTCGCACGCAACCATCAAACCAAGCGGAGACCGTGAGGTGCTTGGATCAGAAATTTTTTGGAAGGCGCGCGGGGCGAGGGTTAGATTGCTAAGGTCTCCATCGCGTGTGTTTTCAAAAAATTTGCTGAGGCAAGTATCTCGCGGTAGGCCGCAAAGTACAAAAGCCAAAGCGAAGCCATGATCGAACCAACCCTGTAAGAAGAAGGCAAAGCAACACGACAGAAGTTCACCACATGCAAGGAGCAAACCATGTCATTACGATCAACCACTTCTCTTTTGATAGCGCTTCACGCAGTATCCATGAGCGCAAGCGGTGCTTTTGCCATGGAAAACTGCGCAGCCAAGTCTGCCGCCACGCTCACGCCGGTGATCGAGCTCTACACATCCGAGGGCTGCAGCTCCTGCCCGCCTGCGGATGCTTGGCTCTCGCAAATGAAGGCCGCGCAAAGCCAAGGCAAAGTGGTGGCTCAAGCTTTTCATGTGAACTACTGGGATTACATCGGCTGGACGGATCGCTTCGCCGCGCCTGCTTACACACAGCGCCAACGCGAGCTCTCAGCCCGCACGAATTTGAACAGCATTTACACTCCGCAGCTTGCGAAAAACGGGCTCACCGTGCGCAGTTACGGCGCCCAAGCCGCGCTGATTGCCGGCAGTGAGCCTGCCAAAGCCAATATCACGCTCTCGCAGCTTGAAGCCAACCGCTTCGAAGCAAAAATAGCACCTATTGATGCATCGGCGAATTGGAGCGCCTATTTCACCGTCACCGAGCACGAGCACATCAGTCGCGTGAGTGCGGGCGAGAACAAAGGCGAGACTTTGAAGAACGATTTCGTCGTGCGCCAATATGTGCCACTGGGGCAATTCTCCGGGGAGCAAACTCTGAAGTTCAGCAGCCTTGCGCCCACGCTCACTGCCGGCAAACAGCATCCTCGGCAAATCAACTTAGTGGTGACGGACAACAAAAGCGGCAAGACATTGCAGGCTTTGAGTTTGGGCTGTTGATGAATCAATGCTGAGCATTGATTCCTGAATCTGATCAATCGCTGTCAGTGGGGTATGCCGACACGCGCGGTTTGCCCGACAATCAGGGAATGAATTCACAAGTCTCACAAAAACTCTCCATGCAACAGGTGCTGATTGCTGGCGCACTGATCGTCACGCTGTCGATGGGCATCCGCCACGGCTTTGGGCTTTGGCTGCAACCGATCACGATGGCGCATGGCTGGAGCCGGGCTGATTTTTCTTTTGCATTGGCGATTCAAAATCTCTCTTGGGGATT
>JAYSRZ010000052.1:0-6440 GCA_043720775.1 Variovorax sp.
GAGCGCGCCCTGGTACTTGAGTCTGAGAATGTCCTTGATCATGCGTATGTCCATGCGTTGCTGCGGCATCGGTTCTCCGGCCCAAAGGCCGCGAGGCTAGCCGCAAGCAGTGGTTCATACGCAACGCCAGCACCGACCCCTTGACAGGTCGGCAACCGAACTTATGCGGGCACCAAAAGTCCGTCGGTCACGTCACCGAATTGATCGGTCACGTTCCCGAATTCGGCGGTCACGATGCCGAAACGGTCGGTCACGCTCTTCCGAAATACGCAGCACCCGTTTGAACAGCGCAGCGCGTGCCTCATTGAGTTCCTCGGCGGCCTGCATGTCGGTCAACGCCATGGCCAGCTCGCGCAGGTGTTCGAGCGTCATGCCCTCGCGCAGGCAGGTGTGCACCCCGGGCAGGCTGGCCAGCTTGTCCAGCGGCGTCATCGCGTCGCGGGGCCGGTACACCTTCTTGATGCGCCCCGGCTTCTTCGGGTCGAGCTTGTCGGTTGCGAACAGGCACGGCCGGTGGAAGTTCAGGAACGGGTTGAGGTACTCGGCGCAGTAGGTGTTGAAGCGCGCGGCGTGGCGCTGCGGGATGTGTGCAAAGCCGAACTCCTTGCGCACCACGGCCCCGTTCTTGGTCTCGGCCAGGCCGTTGTCGTTGCTGTGGCGCGGGCGGCTGCGGGTGAACTCGACCTTCAGCTTGTCCAGCATCTTGGCCACCCGGTGGTTGACGTACTCGCTGCCGTTGTCGGCGTGGAAGCCCAGGATCTCGAACGGGAACTGTTCGAGCATCTGCTCGATGACGGGCAGCAGGTGGGCTTCGCTGATGGTTTGCACCGTGGCCACCACCTCCCACTGAGTGACGCAGTCCACCGCGTTGATGTGGTACAGGCCCTTGATGCCGTCCTGGTCGCCCTGGTGAACGCTGTCGATGCGGATGAAGCCCGGGCGGCCTTCAGGAGCTGGGGCCTTGCGCACTCCGATGGCAACGGCCTTGGTGGGGCGCGTCTTGGTCAGCACCACGCGCTGCGCCCGGTACGGTGCGCTGTTGCGCAGGGTGTACAGATGCCCGACGGAGAGGTCGCCCAGGCGCTCGAAACGAGTGTCCTTGAGCACATCGCGCTGGCGGCGCAGCACGCAGGCCGTGGCGGGCCCGGATGCGTGCCCATGGCCCGGTCCACCTCGGCCAGCAAGGCCGCGTCGGCTGCGCGCGGCTGGTGCCGCTCAGGTGCTGCAGGTGGGCCAGCAACGCCCCCTTGTCGGCGCGACCCAGTCGCCCGTACTCGAAGCGGCGCAGCACCTGCTCGATCCAGCCGTACCGCCCCTCGTCATCCTCGGCCCGCCGAAACTCCTATGCCTGCGTACCGGCAGAAATTTGCTGCGGCGCGCAAGCGTTGGCTGGCGCATGGCCTGCCATTGCTTGGCTAACCACTCAAATGGCTTCATACCGCCACCAACATATAGCCCACACCGCGCAGCGTGCGAATGCATTCCGCGCCCACCTTGCGACGCAGATTGGAAATATGCACCTCCAGTGCGGCAAACTCCACCGGGTCCCCCAAAGGTTCGAGCTTTTGAGCCAATACGCTTTTAGAGACCACTGAGCCGGGCTCGCGCGCCAATTCAAGCAGTATTTGAAATTCTCTTGGCGATAAATCCACGCCCGCGCCATCGAGCTCCACGCGATGCTGTCTCGGCTCAATCATGAGCTTGCCCAATTGCCATCGCTCATTGGCTTGGCGTGCCGAGCGCCGCAGCACAGCGCGAATGCGGGAAATCAGCTCAGCCACTGCAAAAGGCTTCACGAGAAAATCGTCCGCGCCATCATCCAAGCCCATAAGCCGATCATGCACTTCGCCTTTTGCGGTAATGATCAGCACCGGCACAGAGACACCTGAGCGTCGCCAAGCGCGTAGCAAATCCAGCCCGCTGCCATCGGGCAGGCTCAAATCTAAGAGCACAGCA
The DNA here is from genome assembly GCA_043720775.1 of Variovorax sp. Lineage (GTDB taxonomy): Bacteria > Pseudomonadota > Gammaproteobacteria > Burkholderiales > Burkholderiaceae_C > JANMDU01. The sequence goes on from JAYSRZ010000052.1 coordinate 1,957, forward strand.
TCAAACTGCTCAGCCGGCAAAGGCCGAGGCACATCGCGCGTGCGCCGCAGCCGTTCGCTGCTGAAGCCTTCCACCTTGAGCGCGGCCTGCAAGGCGCGCCCGAGATCCAAATCGTCTTCGACCAATAAGAGATGCATGAAAGCATTGTGCCCGCTACAACACCGTGCTTTCTTTGGCTTTCCTTAAGATGAGGTGTATAAAAATCAGGTGCATGACAATGAATTGCACTTTGTACCGACGACCATCCATTGCAGCGCGCATGGCGCTTATAGTGGTTTGCTTGATGGTGTCTGCGGGCGCAAAAGCGATGAGCACTGATGCATGGGTGACGCTTGATACGCAGGAGAATCGAGACTTGCTGACTGAGCGACGCCTTTGCAGATATGAAAGAAATGAGTGTCAATTGATTGGAGCATTATGATTTTCTTGAACCCATTCAAACTCGTTGCGCTTAGCCTAGCGCTGTTGTTGAATTCAGGTATCGCATCAGCGCAAGCGCCTGATCCCTACCAATACATGGAAGATTTGAGCGATGCCAAAGCCACGGCATGGGTGCGTGAGCAAACCCGCCGCAGTTTGAGCGATGTGCAAAAAATGCCCGGCTACAAAGAGCGCTACGACAGCAACCTCAAGATTCTCACCCGCCGCGAATTCAATATTCAATACCCGACGACGGTGGGCGATGTGATTTACAACTGGTATCGAGACACTAGCAATCCCAACGGCGTATGGCGCAGCACGACGCTAGAGGAATACAGCAAAGAGCAGCGCCCCAACTGGCGTGTGCTGTTTCGCGTCGATGCCTTCAACAGCGAAGAGAAGGCCAACTGGACATGGGGCGGCGCACAGGTGCAGCCTGCGAATCTGTCGGGTGCTGGTTCGCAAGGCATGAACGGTGCGCCCAAGCGCGCGATGATCTTTTTGTCGCGTGGTGGCTCAGATGCGGGCATCTTCCGTGAGTTTGATTTAGCCAGCCGCAAGCTCGTGCCTGCCAGCGAGGACGGTTTTGAAATTCCTGAAGGAAAAAACCGAGCAGCTTGGTGGTCTGCTGATGAGCTCTTGGTGTCTTCAGAATTTGGCGAGGGCGGCCGCACCAGTAGTGGCTATGCGCGCGAGATTCGCTTGTGGAAGCGAGGCACACCTCTGTCATCTGCCAAGCCGATGTTTTCTGCTGAGCAGAAAGACATGAGCGTGGATTGGCGTATTGATTTCGATGCACAAGGCCGTCAGCTCTTCATGGCGCAGCGCCGCTTGAGCTTTGATTCGCGAGCTACTTTTTTATGGGATGGCCAAGCATTCAAGCCGCTTGCCTTGCCCTCCGATGCTGTTGTTCGCCTGCGCGCAGGGCATTTGGCAGTGGAGACGAAGAGCCCCATGCCCTTTGAAGGCCGAACTCTGGCCGCTGGGAGCTTGTTGATCAACTCATTCACAGAAGCGGCCAAAGGCAACTGGAAGCCCAGATTGCTCTGGGAGCCACAGCCGCGCGAATCGGTGTTTGAGGTGATCGTCACGCCAGATCATGTGGTGATCAATGCATTGAAAGATCTGCAAAGCAGCGTCATGATTTATCCGCTGGATGGCGCGCAGCCACCGCGTGAGCTGCAAGGCTTGGGCGATTTTGGGCAAACTCGCATTTGGGAACATTCTCTCAAGGGCAATCAGCTATGGCTCAATCACCAAAGCTATCTGCAAACGCCGGCGCTCTATATGCTCAATGTTAAAGCTGCGCAGCTCACCAAGCTGCAAGAGCAAGGCGGCGTGACGGATACCTCCCCATATCGCGCGGAGCGCGGTAATGCGAAGTCTAAAGACGGCACGGCCATTCCCTACACCTTGATCCAGCGCAAAGATGCACCGCGCGACGGCAAACAACCTACCTTACTCTATGGCTATGGCGGTTTTGGTTTGTCAATGACGCCTGATTACCAGAGGTTCGCTCTGCTCAATTGGCTCGATCAAGGCGGCACCTATGTGGTGGCGCATATTCGCGGCGGTGGTGAGTTTGGAAATGCTTGGACGATGGCTGCCAAAGGTTTGAAGCGGCAAACGGGCTATGACGATTTCATTGCTGTGGCCGAAGAGCTGGTTCGCGCGAAAGTGACTCAGCCAGCCAACTTGGGCATCTATGGCGCAAGCAATGGTGGCTTGCTGGTCAGTGCAGTTCTAGTGCAAAGGCCTGAGCTTTTCGGTGCAGTCGTCAGTCGTGTGCCTTTGACGGATTTGCAACGCTACACCAAGCTTTTAGCGGGGCCTTCTTGGGTCGATGAATATGGTGATCCGGATAAACCTGAAGACTGGACCGTGATGCAACGCTACAGCCCTTATCAAAATCTGAAAGCTGGTGTGAAGCTACCGCCAACGCTCTACTTAGCTAACCTCAACGATGATCGCGTCCACCCCGCACACGGCCGCAAAATGGCTGCGCGACAGGCCGAGCTGGGTAGCCCCACTTGGTATTACGAACCCGAGCAAGGCGGCCACGGCGGCATTGCTACGCCACAATTGCAAGCAGAGCGAGAGGCGCTGCTGTATACCTTTTTAATGGGGCAATTGAAGAAGTAGCCAAGCGATTTGGTGGCCTTCTGACTGTCGCTAGGCGGCAAAGAAATCACGGACTGTCGTATAATGACATATATGTCATTGTTTGCAAAAACGAGCCTCTATGCTGCGCAAGACACTGTACTCAAGCAGCTGCTTGCGCTGAATCACAAGCCTCTAGCCCAAGCCAAGCTCTGTGGTGGCACGGCGCTGGCTCGGTTTTGGCTAGATCACCGCATTTCTTACGATCTTGATTTTTTCTTGCCTGAGGGTTTTCGTGCGGGTGAGTTGGCTCGCGCATTGAAGCAGGGTGGTATGAAGCTCGAAGTGCTTGATTTGGTTGACGATCTGAAGAAGGCTAATCAATTGCATGGTTATGTGCAGCTTGAGGGTGCGCAGAGCATCAAAGTGTCGTTTATTGAGGATGCTTACTACTCGGTTTATCCCGTTGTGCGTAAATCGCTGTCGGGGCAAAAGATTTCTACTGAATCTGTAGATGGCATTTATCACCGCAAGCTGCGCACAGTGGCGGGCAGCGCGAGTGAAGGCGAAGCGGTGATCGGCGGGCGGCAAACGGCTCGGGATTTGTTTGATCTGTATGTGCTTTCTAAAGCGCATGTGCCGATACTTCCCTTCATCAAAAGCTTGCCGTATCACTTTCCGCTTGATGCGTTTTGCAATGGGCTGGTGAGCATGCCTTGGTTTGATCTGGCCGAGGAGCTGGCGCAAATTCAAGCGCACGAAAAATGGAGCGAAGCGCAAAAGATTGAAACTGTACAAGCGCATCTCTTGCAAGAGATTGGTTGCACGCCATTGGGTGATTTCGATGCGCCGCCTTGGGAAATGGATGGCAAACCATGAAGCCACGCAGCAAATCAGCACTGCTTAAAGTACAAGCTTGGGAAGCCATCAGCAAAAAAATCTATTGGGATCGCGATGTGCCTCTGGCGCTTTGGTGCGAGCGCGTGAGTGAGGCGCATCGCTCGTATTTGCCAGAGGCTGTGCGGCGTATGCATGCGAGGGAGTTTGTTTATTTTTATGGCAAAGATGCTTTTGCGCTCAATTGGCCGCGCCTGAAAGCAGCGTTGCCGAAAGACATTTCAAGCGGCAGCGGCATGTATGACATGGCTTGGAGCCAGCTCGCGGGCGGCAGTTTCAATCTGCGCCCTGTGCCGCAGTTTTACGACTTGGCTGCGCGGCAACGCGAATTCCTCATTGAAGCGATGCGCGTGCCCGGCTCAAGTATCTACCAAATTGCTAAGCGTCTTGGTATGCAATATCGCAGGGCGCATGATCATGCACAGGCCTTGATTGGGCAAGGCATCGTGCGCGATAAAGCGATGGATAACGGATCGCGTAAACAGCGATTGCTCTATCCAAGTTACTCGACTTGAGTCAGGTGAGCGCTTTGCTTTTTGCCACAAACGCTTCCATCTTCTTTTCTGCTGCACCTGAAGCGAGTGCTTCTTGCGCAAGCTTTAAGCCAGCCTTCATCGAATCAGCCACATTCGCAGCATAGAGCGCCGCGCCTGCGTTGAGAGCGACGATGTCTCTTGCAGGGCCAGCCTTGTTAGCGAGCACATCCATCATCATGGCTTTGCTTTGCCCAGGCGTCTCCACCCGCAAGGCGCGGTTGCTGCTCATCATGAGGCCGAAATCTTCGGGGTGGATTTCGTATTCGGTGATCTCGCCGTTTTTCAATTCTCCGACGAGCGTGGCTGCGCCCAAGCTCACTTCATCCATGCCGTCGCGGCCATAGACGACGAGCGCATGCTCTGCGCCTAAACGCTGCAAGGCGCGGATTTGAATGCCCACTAAATCGGGGTGGAAGACACCCATCAAAATATTCGGGGCACTCGCGGGATTGGTCAGCGGCCCGAGAATGTTGAAAATCGTGCGCACGCCGAGCTCTTTGCGGATGGGGGCGACGTGCTTCATCGCGGTGT
>JAYSRZ010000053.1:0-6433 GCA_043720775.1 Variovorax sp.
CTGATTTTTGACGGCGCTGTGCGCATTACCTTAGTTTTTCCCTATGATTTCCCTCAAAAACATCACGCTGCGCCGCGCAGCCAAAGTGCTGCTTTCTGATTGCAGCGCAGTCATCCAGCCCGGCGAAAAAGTCGCGCTCGTGGGCCGCAATGGCGCGGGCAAATCTAGCCTATTTGCCTTGCTCACTGGCGAGCTGCATGAAGACAAAGGCGATTTCTTTATGCCCAGCAGCTGGCGCATGGCGCAAGTCTTGCAGCACATGCCAGAGACGGAAGATACGGCCACAGAATTTGTGTTGACTGGCGATACGCGCCTGATGGAGCTTAACGCCGAGCTCGCAGTCTGGGAGCAGCATCCAGATCAAAACGAAGCCGGCAATCATATTGCCGAAATGTATGAAAAACTTGATCATGCCGGCGCTCATGATGCTCGCGCCCGAGCGCAAGCTTTGATTCTCGGCCTAGGCTTCACCACCGATGAACTCGACAAACCTGTCAACAGTTTCTCCGGCGGCTGGCGCATGCGCTTGCAGTTGGCCCGGGCCTTGATGTGCCCCGCTGATTTGCTGCTGCTCGATGAGCCCACCAATCACTTGGATTTGGATGCGCTCGTGTGGCTGGAGAGCTGGCTCACGCGCTTTGAAGGCACGATGGTGGTGATCAGCCATGATCGTGAATTTCTCGATGCCGTGACGAAAGTGACGCTGCATATTGAAAACAATCAAGTCACGCGCTACGGCGGCAATTACTCGTGGTTTGAAGAGCAGCGCCTTCTGCGCATGGAGCAGCAGCAGGCCGCCTTTGGCAAGCAGCAAGAAAAGATTGCGCATTTGCAGCACTTCATTGACCGCTTCAAAGCCAAGGCCAGCAAGGCCAAGCAAGCGCAAAGCCGCGTCAAAGCTTTGGAGCGTATGGAGCGCATCGCGCCGATGCTTACGAGCGCAGATTTCCAATTCGAATTCCGCGAGCCACAGAACATTCCGAATCCGATGCTCTCGATCACGGATGCCACGCTGGGCTATGAAACTGATGGTCTTAAAACGCCTATCCTTGCCGGCCTGACCCGCTCTGTCATGGCAGGTCAGCGCATCGGCATCTTGGGCGCAAACGGTCAAGGTAAATCCACTTTCGTCAAAACCGTCGCTAAGCAACTCGCCCCACTCGCGGGCGAGATCACCGAGGGCAAGGGCCTCTCGATTGGCTATTTCGCGCAGCAAGAGCTCGATGTGTTGCACGAGGCCAGCACGCCACTGGAACACATGACGCGACTGGCCAAAGATGTGGGCCCACCCGGCCGCGAGCAAGAGCTGCGCAACTTCTTAGGCACGTTTATTTTCAACGGCGATATGGTCAACCAAGCCGTGGGCAGCATGAGTGGCGGGGAAAAAGCGCGGCTCGTGCTTGCAATGGTCGTTTGGCAAAAACCCAATCTACTTCTGCTTGATGAGCCTACCAACCATTTGGATCTCACCACGCGAGAAGCCTTGCAGATGGCGCTCAATGAGTTTGAAGGCACAGTGATGCTGGTCAGCCATGATCGCGCCTTGCTGCGCAGCGTCTGCGATGAATTCTGGCTCGTGGGCAGCGGTGTGGTCAAGCCATTCGATGGCGATTTGGATGATTACCAAAAGTATTTGCTTGATATGGCAAAGCAGCGCCGCGAAAGCTTGTCGGCGCGCAACAAAGCGCAAGCCGCCGTCAAGCCGGCTGATGTTGTTGTGGCGCTTGATGCTATTGATTCAATAGCATCTGACGCAGTATCCGTAAAGTCTAACGCCATAAAAGATATAAAAAATGAACCAGAAACATTGTTCAAAAGCAAAGAACAGCGCCAATCCGAAGCGCGCGAACGCTCAGCGCTGGCAGAGAAAGCCAAGCCGCTCAAAACGCGGCTGAAACAATTTGAAGACAGTATTGCGGCGCTTAAAACTGAGCAGGAGATGCTTCACACCAAGCTGATGCAAGCGATTCCCAACGCTGAGTTGATTGAAGCCAACAAACGCTTATCGCAAATCAGCTCTGAGATTGAAGATACTGAGTGGAAATGGCTGGAGGTATCTGAACGCATCGAAGGTTTGCAAGCCGCTTGATTAGGGCCACTCATCGATGATTCGGCGAGCGTTTTGACAACTCATTCACGCGATTGGTGTAAAGTATCTTTTACCTTGAGTAATCAAAGTATTTCTATCAACAAATATTTAGGAGAAACCACACATGATGAGCATCATTGGAACCATTGTTATCGGCTTTATCGTGGGCTTGATTGCCCGAGCTGTGAAGCCTGGCGACGACAAACTCGGCCTGATCATGACGGCTGTGCTTGGCGTTGCTGGCTCATTCATTGCCAGTTATGCAGGCGCAGCGCTTGGTCTGTACAAACACGGCGATGTGGCAGGCTTCATTGCTTCTGTTGTCGGCGCTGTGATCTTGCTCGTAATTTACGGCTTGGTCACGAAGAAGTCAGGCGGAGACGGTGGCCCGGCAGCCTGAATCATCCGCACAGCCGGCGCTTGATGCGCTGCTAGCGCAGCGCGTTGATCGAGCACGCCGTTTACTCACCCGCAAGGCTTGGGTAGCGGCGGCTGCAGGCGCTGTGCCCCTGCCAGGCCTTGATTGGGCGGTAGATGCCGCTTTGCTCTCCAAGTTGATTCCGCAAATCAACGCGCAGTTTGGCCTCGGAGCGCATCAAATCGAGCAATTGCCGCACCACCAGCGCGAGCGTGTACAGACGGCCATTACCTTGGTGGGAGGTGCATTGCTGGGCAAGTTGATCACAAAGAGTTTGATACTCAGCACCATGAAGGCCGTAGGCATTCGCCTCACAGCAGCCCAAGCAGCTAAATTTGTACCTTTGGCAGGCCAGGCTGCAAGCGCAGCCCTCAATTTCGCCGCTCTGCGCTGGCTGGGCGAACAACACATCAAAGATTGTGTGCGCGTAGTACACGAGGCAAAATTGCTATTGCCTGCGCCAGCGAAAGCTTAATATCAAAAAAGCCTTGTATTTTTCAACACAAGGCTTGATGCATTCAGATATGGTGGGAGATGCAAGTTTCGAACTTGCGACCCCTGCAGTGTGAATGCAGTGCTCTACCCCTGAGCTAATCTCCCGAAGCCTTAAATTATACAACGGCTAAACAATGGGGCGCAGCAGTTTTGGATTCGCAAATGCCGTGATGTTTCACAGCGCTGGATCTCTCATCTCCCAGCGAATTTTGTCGATCTCAGCGTGCAATTCTTTGGATAGCTCGGGTGTGTTCCAAGCATCTAAGCATTCGTCAAGCTGCGCCACACTGGTCACGCCAATAATCGTGCTAGCCACACGCCAAGATTGGTAGCAAAAGGCCAGTGCGAGTTGTGTGGGTGTGAGTCCATTCGCTTTGGCTAAGTCGTTATAGCGCCGAGCAGCCGCCAAGTGCTCTGGTCTGCCCCAACGCTGCTGCTGGAAGCGCTCATACAGCGCCATGCGGCCTGCTTTGGCCTCTGGCGAGGCATTGGGATCAGTAAGGCCAGAAAGCGCATCGTATTTACCCGTCAACACGCCAAAGCCAAGCGGCGAATAAGCCAGCAAGCCGACCTCGCTTCTCAACATCACTTCATCCAAGCCGTTATCGACAATTCGGTTCGTCAGGCAATATGGGTTTTGCACGCTCACGATGCGGGAGAGTCCATGCTGCTCGGCCAAACGCACAAATTCCATCACGCCATAAGGTGATTCGTTGGATAGGCCGATGGTGCGCACCTTGCCCGCTTTGACCAATTTCGAAAGCACCTCGATCTGATCGTGAATCGAGGTGTTACCCGAGAGCTCTTTATCGATTGCGCGGTTGAAATACGGCGCACCGAATGCAGGCACATGGCGCAGTGGCCAATGAATTTGAAACAAATCGATCACATCAGTTTGCAAGCGGCGCAAACTGTCTTCGCAAGCTTGCGTCGTTTGCGCAGGTGTCACGTTCAAACTACCGCCGCGCACCCAATCCATGCCCCGCGCTGGCCCGGCTACTTTGGTGGCCACTGTCCATTTTTGGCGCACGCCGGGGTTGGCAAGAAAATAGTTGCCAATGAATGTCTCAGTCAATGTGTATTTCTCGCCCGTGGGTGGCACGGGATACATCTCGGCAGTGTCCATAAAATCGACACCACGATCTAGGCTGTGAGCCAAAATCGCGTGCGAATCTTTTTCATTGACTTGCTCACCAAAAGTCATCGTTCCCAAACAAATGGGATGCACAAAAAGATCAGATTGGCCAAGGCGGCGCTTAGGTACATTACGGATTTTCATACGCTTAGTATGCATGAAACTGTTCAGACTTTCGATGTCACAGTATTCAAAGCTGCCGTAGATTGCGTGCTGAGCAGCGTAATTTCTTGCACCAGCGTTGTCGCCTGCGCGGGCATCACTCCGGCTTTGCAGGCCAGCTCTAGCTCGCGGCATGCCAGCGCAAGCGGCATCGCCCCAACACCAGCTGCCGCCCCTGCCAAAGCGTGTGCTATTTTCCCCAGCTCAAGGGCCTGACCGCTTACCACAGCCTGAGTCATGCCATGAATACGACGAATCGAATCCGTGACAAATAAACCAACGACCTGCGCGAGCAAACTGCCATTGTCGTCATCAAATTCTCGCAGTTGCGCCAAGCGATCTGCGTCAATCAAGTCGCTGTGGTGCTCGGGTTTTTCGCGAGTTAGCTCGCTCTTTTTGTCATTTTGGCTTGTATCGCCTGTAGCTTTTGAAGTGGGGCAATAGCGCATCAACACATCGGCCAAATCATCTAAGCGAATCGGTTTAGGCAAGAATTCGACCATGCCTGCATCTTGACAACGCTGGCGATCCTCGGCTAACACAGAGGCCGTCAAGGCGATGATGGGAGGCGCGGCTGGGCCATGCCGCTTGAGGATCGCCTCAGTGGCGTCGTAGCCGTCCATGAGCGGCATATTTGCATCCATCAGCACGGCCGCAAATTGCGGCACGCCAGCTTGAAGTTTTAATGATCGGTTGATCCAATCCACAGCCTCGTGGCCGTTCACAGCCGTTTGTGAGTCAAAGCCTAGTTTTGTCAGCATCGCCACCACGATTTTTAGATTCACGAGGTTGTCATCCACCACAAGAATCGACTGATTTTTTGATGTGACAGGCCACGCGGCACCGCTAGTCTGTTGTTCAGAAACCAAAAACTCAGACATCACATCACGCACCAACACATCGTAGAGCTGGGTCGGTTGATAGGGCTTGAGTAACACCGCATCAAATACAGAGGCCTCCTCACGCGAAGGCGCTGCGCCCGAGGTGATCAACACAATTCGAGCCTGCGGTTGATGATGGCGCAGCTCCAAGGCCAAGCTATGCCCATCCATGTCTGGCATATGCATGTCGGTGATCACGACGTCAGCATCGTTGCTCTTGAGCCAAGCAAGGGCAGGTGCGGCACGCTCGAAGACCGTTGTTCGCATGCCCCACCGCTGGATCTGTTTGACCAGTAAGCGCATGTTCAAAGCGTTGCCTTCGACCAAAACAGCATGCTTCCCGTTCAAACTGCTCATGTGAACAAACGTGGCTACAGATGCTTGGCTTTCGCAAGGATGCAAACGTGCGGTAAACCAAAATGTAGCGCCTTGGCCGGGCGTCGATTGGAGACCGACCTGCCCACCCATGCATTCAGCCAAGCGTTTGCAAATCGCCAGTCCTAAGCCAGTGCCCCCATATTTGCGAGCTGTGGAAGAATCGACTTGGCTGAAAGATTGAAACAGTGCAGATTGCCGCTCGAGAGGGATACCAATGCCAGTGTCCGTCACGCGAAACTCGATCAATGCAGGCGCTCCCTCGCGCGCACTCTCCAAACAACTCACGCCAATCACCACTTGGCCACTGTCAGTGAACTTAATGGCATTGTTAATGTAATTGAGCAAAATTTGCCGCACACGCGTCACGTCGCCTAACACCCAAGCGGGCACGTTTTCAGACACATCCACCAAGAGCTTGAGTTGCTTTTCACGTGCCCGAAATGAAGCCATGTCGCAAGCCTCATCCAAAGCAGTTTCTAGCTGAAGCGGTTCGTTTTCAAGTTCCAATTTGCCAGACTCAATCTTTGAAAAATCCAAAATATCATTAATGACACCCAGCAACTGATCGCTAGAGACACGCATCGTCTGCACATAATCTTTTTGCTCATGATTGAGCGGCGTATCACTGAGCAAAGTCGTCATGCCCACCACGCCGTTAAGTGGCGTGCGAATCTCGTGGCTCATGGTGGCCAAGAATGCGGATTTGGCGCGAGCTGCTTGCAATGCTTCTTCGCGCGAAGCCAGCAACTCTTCTGTGCGCTCCAGCACGCGTTGTTCTAAATTTTCGTTGGCTTCGCGCAGCGCATGCGCTTGCGTCTCGATCTCATGACGCTTGTTGGAAATCTCTACAGCGCTGCCATGCAAGGCCATCGATA
>JAYSRZ010000054.1:0-2293 GCA_043720775.1 Variovorax sp.
CATATGCGCCAAATATTCCTAGACACTGAAACCACCGGCCTTTCCCCCGCAGGCGGTGATCGCATCCTCAATTTGGCTTGCGTCGAGATGATCAGCCGAAAGCTCACAGCCAACGATTTTCATTGCTACATCAACCCCGAGCGCGATAGCCATGAAGATGCCTTGAGAGTACACGGCCTCACCACTGAATTCTTAAGCGACAAACCCAAGTTTGAAAAAATCGCGCAAGAGTTTTTAGCCTTCGTGAAAGACGCAGAAATCATCATCCACAACGCGCCTTTCGACGTGGGCTTTCTTGACTCAGAATTGCAGCGTGTGGGTTTGCCCAAATTCAGCACCCACGTCAGCAAAATCACGGATTCTCTGGCGATGGCCAAAGAGCTCTATCCCGGCAAACGCAACGGCTTAGATGCCCTGTGCGAGCGCATGGGCGTTGACAATTCCAACCGCACCCTGCACGGCGCTTTGCTCGATGCGCAGCTCCTGTCCGAGGTGTACATCAACCTCACGCGCGGCCAAGATGCGCTGCTAATTGATTCGCACAGTGCGAGTGCAGCAAGCGGCTCAGGCGCAATCAAAACCGATTTCTCCAAGCTAGACCTCATCATCCTCCAACCCAGCGAAGCCGAGCTCGCCGCGCATGAAGATGTGCTCAAGCAAATCGACAAAAGCAGTGGCGGCAAAACGGTGTGGCGCGCGCCTACCGTAGCATAAACAATCATGCAATCTCTCCTCGGTAAACACATCGTCCTCGGCCTCACAGGCGGCATCGCTTGCTACAAGGCGGCGGAGCTTTGCCGGGCGCTGATTAAGGAGGGGGCAACGGTGCAAGTCGTCATGACTGAAGGCGCAGAGCAGTTCATCACGCCAGTGACCATGCAGGCGCTCTCGACGCGGGCTGTTTATACAAGCCAGTGGGATGCGCGCGAAGAAAACAATATGCCGCATATCAATCTCTCGCGGGAAGCGGATTGCATTTTGATTGCGCCGGCGAGTGCGGATTTTATGGCGAAGCTCTTGCATGGGCGGGCGGATGATTTGCTTTCGCTGATGTGCCTCGCACGGCCTCGGGAAGATTCTGTGCAGGGCGGGGCGAAGCCTGTACCGCTCTTGATTGCGCCAGCAATGAACCGCGAGATGTGGAGCCATCCGGCCACGCAGCGTAATTTGCAGCAGTTGGCATCTGACGGCGCGCATCTGCTCGGTGTCGGCTCGGGCTTTCAAGCTTGCGGCGAGACGGGCGATGGGCGCATGCTCGAATCTGCTGAATTGCTGGAAGAAGTGATTGCGTTTTTTCAGCCCAAGTTGCTTGTCGGAAAGCATGTGGTCGTCACAGCCGGACCTACATACGAGGCGATTGATCCAGTGCGCGGCATCACGAATTTATCGAGCGGGAAGATGGGTTTTGCGATTGCGCGGGCGGCGCGTGAGGCAGGTGCGGAGGTCACGCTGATCGCTGGGCCAGTGCATCTGCCCACGCCGCGCGGCGTGACCAGAATTGATGTGAAATCTGCACAAAATATGCTAATCGCCGGCATAGAATCTGCGCAGAGTGCTCATATATTCATAGCATGCGCTGCGGTGGCAGACTGGCGGCCTGCAAATGCTGCGGATCAGAAAATCAAGAAAGATGGCTCGGGCAAAACGCCAGAGTTGGCCTTTGTAGAGAACCCAGATATCTTGGCTACAGTCGCTAAATCGGATCGTGCGAAAAAGGGCGATTTGTATTGCGTGGGTTTTGCAGCAGAGAGCGAAGACTTGGAAGCCAACACAGTAGCCAAACGCATCCGCAAAGGCGTGCCGCTACTGGTGGGCAACATTGGGCCGAGCACGTTTGGGCAGGATGACAATGCTTTGCTGCTTGTAGACGAATTAGGCGTGAAAGCGATTGAAAGAGCACCTAAGCTCGAATTGGCGAGGCTGCTCGTGGCTGAGATTGCTGCTCGGTTAAAGTAAGAGTTCAAAAACCAACTTCCGGACGCGAAAGGCGCGAAAGTTACGCGAAAGACGCGAAAAAGAAAAACCGAAATGATGAAAATACAGATCTTTGGTTCATCTCAACAGAAAATCTTTTGATTTTTTCATTGAATTTTTTGCGTCTTTCGCGTAACTTTCGCGCCTTTCGCGTCCGGTATTAAATTTCTTAAGAAACCCCATGAAAGTCGATATCAAAATCCTAGACGAACGTCTAAAAAACAATCTTCCTGCTTACGCCACAGAAGGCAGCGCGGGGCTTGATCTGAGAGCGTGCCTCAATGAGCCGCTTACGCTGCAACCTAACGCTTGGCAGCTC
>JAYSRZ010000055.1:0-6387 GCA_043720775.1 Variovorax sp.
GCCGCGCTCATGATCAGCTTGCAGCGCCTGTCGTAGAGCACATCCACCAGCCATGTAAATCGCCGTGCCTCGGATGCGTGCCTGATGAACATTTGCGGCGCATCAGAGAGCATCACAGTATGAAACTGCGCGGCCAATTCTAAATAATCATTCTGGCTGCGCGGCCCGCCGCAAAGCGTACGGAAATCAAACCACACAACGCCGCCGGCTTTGCGCCGCGCTTTGATCTCTCGCGATTCAATATTGAGCACCGGGCTTTCGTCTTTCGCTTCCGCCAGCTCGGTGAAAGCTTGATTCATCGCCTCATCAGCAGCCTCGCCCAGCGGCGTGTGATACATCTGCACTTTTTCCATCGTTCGGCGGCGGTAATCTGTGCCGTTATCGACGCTGATGGCTTGCATCTGCGCTTTCAGTAACTCAATTGCCGGCAAGATGCGATCACGATGCAGCCCGTTTGGATACAAGCCATCGGGCGTGAAATTACTTGTCGTCACCATGCCCACGCCATTTTTAAACAGCGCATCCAGCAAACGATGCAAGATCATCGCATCCGTGATGTCAGCCACATGAAATTCATCAAAACAAATCAGTCGATAGCGCTTGGCCATGCGCTTGCCCAGCTCATCCAGCGGGTTCACCGTGCCTTGCAAATCAGCGAGCTCGCGATGCACCTCTCGCATAAATTCATGAAAATGCAAGCGCGTCTTGCGTTGCAAAGGCACAGCATTGAAAAAGCAATCCATCAAAAAGCTCTTGCCCCGCCCCACGCCGCCATGCATGTACACGCCCTTCGGGATGTCTGGCCGGTTGATCAGCTTCTTCAATGCATTCGAGCGCTTCTCTTTAAACGCTGCCCACTCATCCGCACATCTTTGCAAGGCTTCGACGGCCTTGAGCTGCGCAGGATCGCTGGTGTACCCGCGCTTTTTTAGCTCTTCTTCGTAGGCTTGGGTGACGGACATTTTATTGGCGTAGAGAGATTAAACAACCGGTACGCGAAAGGCGCGAAAGTTACACAAAAGACGCGAAAAAGAGAAAAGAAAAATACAAAAAATTTTTAAGGCAATCACTAAAGCGAAAGTGACTCAACCCTTTATTCATCTCTCTATTTTGTCTTTCTATTTCGCGCCTTTCGCGTCCGGAAGTTTTCTTCAAATCTTAGAAATTCAAAGTCCGTTTATCCACCGCCAAAGCAGCTTCTTTCGTTGCCTCAGAGAGCGAAGGATGCGCATGGCAGATGCGAGCAATGTCCTCTGATGACGCGCGGAACTCCATAGCCATCACGCATTCAGCAATCAGCTCAGCTGCCTGTGGCCCAACGATATGTACGCCGAGAATCTCATCTGTCGCAGCATCGGCAAGCATCTTCACCATCCCCGTGGTGTCGCCAATCGCCCGAGCACGCCCATTCGCCGCAAAAGGAAATGTGCCCGAGCGATATGCTCGGCCAGCGGCTTTGAGCTGCTGCTCGTTTTGCCCCACCCATGCGATCTCAGGCGAGGTGTAAATCACCCAAGGCACGGTGTTGAAGTTCACATGCCCATGCTGCCCTGCGATGCGCTCAGCCACCGCCACACCCTCTTCCTCGGCCTTGTGCGCAAGCATTGGCCCGCGCACCACATCACCCACCGCCCACACATTGGGCAAATTCGTTTTGCAATCTTCATCCACAATCACCATGCCGCGCTCATCGAGCTTGAGGCCAACGGCATCGACGTTGAGGCCAATCGTATTCGCCGTGCGGCCAATCGAGATGATCAGCTTGTCAACTTCCAAAGTCTGCGGTTCGCCCTTCGCGTTTGTGTAGGCGACAGACACGCCCTTCTTCGCGTTCTTGATCTCACCAATCTTCACACCCATGTCGAACTTGAGACCTTGCTTGGCAAAAGCCTTCTTCGCTTCCTTCGCAATCTGCTCATCCACCGCGCCGAGGAATGTAGGCAAGCCCTCAAGCACGGTCACATCCGCGCCGAGACGCCGCCACACCGAGCCCATCTCCAGCCCAATCACGCCCGCCCCAATCACGCCCAGCTTTTTAGGCACGGCAGGCATGCGCAACGCGCCATCATTCGACAAAATATTCACTTCATCAAACGGTGCACCCGGCAAGGCACGCGCATTCGAGCCCGTAGCTACGATGATGTGTTTGCCAGAAATCACTTCACTGGCCGCGCCTGCCACATTAATCTCATAAGCTCCATCTTTTGCAGCAACAAACGAACCCCGTCCATGGAAAAACGTCACTTTGTTTTTCTTCAGCAAATACAAAATGCCATCGTTGTTTTGCTTCACCACGGTATCTTTGCGCCCCAGCATTTTGGCGATATCAATCGTCAGGTCTTTCAACCCAATCCCATGATCCGCAAAATGATGCCCCGCCTGCTCAAAATGCTCCGAGCTTTGCAGCAACGCCTTCGATGGAATGCAACCCACATTGGTACAAGTCCCCCCCGGCGCCGGCCCGCCCTTCTCATTTTTCCACTCATCAATACAAGCCGTATTGAACCCCAACTGAGCAGCCCGAATAGCCGCAATATAGCCCCCCGGGCCACCACCGATGACGATCACGTCGAATTGTTTGCTCATTCCAATCTTCTTTCTGATTAATTTAACTTTGAATACTCTTCAACAACATACTGATCTTTGTAATGGATCGCCGAGCGGATCAAAATGTACCCAGACCGCGATTTACTGCGATTTCCGCTTGAGTTACCTACTGTTCGAATTTCTATGTTGGGTGTGACTTTACAAAATAGATATGGTGCGATGCCGTTAGGTTGAATACACCGTGCGTTTAACTCAGTTTTATTTAACAAGTATTCTGATATGACTTCTTGCGATTTCCAGTATCCAAGATCGAAGTCGGATTTACGGTTTTCTTGTTTCCAACTGCCGTCTTGACTGGTGAAGCACAATCCGGACGAAGAATCTATTGCTTTTACATATGAAGGGCTAAAACAACCTTCAAAGTCAGTCACGGTTTGCGCTTTTGTAGTGCATCCGCTCAACACAAATAGTAAAAAAAACCAACGCATGAGAAGTCAAACAACAGCTGAATCAATATACAAAGAGTCTGGCGAAAGATCGGTATTCTCGTCCCACACCACGGTGCCATACTCAACATGCGCTTTTTCAAAAAAACCGGGCTTCGTTAGTTTTTGAAACGCTGGATATTGCAGATACGGCTTCACATCGAAGCTCTTACGCTCGCCGGTTTCAAACGTGACTAGCAAGCAATAGTCAGCTTGAGGAATGACTGAAACGACATCAGGATTCATAGCATGCCCCATTCGTTATCTCAAAGGGTCGATACGAAACAGCTCTTTGCCTTCGATTGCCAAAGACCAGTCCGCCATCAATTCTTCGTGACGAATTTCAATCCATGCCTCAACCAGCTTGCGTTTCTTCGGCGGGAGCTGACCAGCAAGCAAATTGCCATCAGGAATTCCAAAGACTGCTTTGAAATCCTGATAGCGCACGTGAATATGCGGGCTGTTGTGCTCCTTGGTATCCAAAAAATACATGGATACCACCAAACCATAGAACATCGATAGCGTAGGCATAAATCGCTCTCGCTTAAATGTCAAACAACAAGCGAGCTGGATCTTCCAGCGCCTCTTTCATTGCTACCAAGCCCAACACGGCTTCTCGGCCATCGATGATTCGGTGGTCGTAGCTCATGGCGAGGTAGTTGATGGGGCGGACGACGACGACGCCGTTTTCAACCACGGCGCGGTCTTTGGTGGCGTGTACGCCTAGGATGGCGGATTGTGGTGGATTTATGATGGGGGTGGAGAGCATGGAGCCGAACACACCGCCGTTGGAAATAGAAAACGTGCCGCCGGTCATCTCTTCCATGCCGAGCTTGCCGTCTTTGGCTTTTTGGCCGTATTCAGCGATTTTCTTTTCGATATCGGCGAAGCTCATTTGATCGGCATTGCGCAGGATGGGCACAACAAGGCCGCGCGGGCTGCCGACGGCGATGCCGATATCAAAGTAGCCGTGATAGACGATGTCGTTGCCATCGACCGATGCATTGAGCACGGGATATTTTTTGAGCGCATGCACAGCGGCTTTCACGAAGAAGCTCATGAAGCCGATCTTGGTGCCATGCTCTTTTTCGAATTTCTCTTGGAAGCGCTTGCGCATTTCCATGACGGGAGCCATGTTGACTTCGTTAAAGGTGGTGAGGATCGCGTTGCTCGATTGCGATTGCAGCAAACGCTCAGCCACGCGAGCGCGCAAGCGGCTCATCGGCACGCGCTGCTCTGGGCGGCCTGCGAGCTGGGCAGCGATGCTGCCTGCAGCGGGAGCTGCGACTTGCGCGAGAGCCGTGGTGGGCACACCCGTAGGAATTTTTACGACATTTGGGGCAGTAGCCGGCATAGATGCTGCGCTAGGTGCTACTGTATTCATAGCAGTGAGCACGTCACCTTTTGTGACGCGGCCATCTTTGCCAGAGCCCGCCACTGAGCCTGCAGCCATGCTGTTATCCGCCATGATCTTTGCTGCGGCTGGCATGGCCACGCCAGCCATCGAACCGCCCGTTGCTAGCGCAGCTGCGGCGACAGGAGTTGCTGCAGGTGCGGCGGCGGGAGCAGCAGCGGGGGCAGCGCTGGCTTTGCCCGCCGAATCAATTCGTGCGATCACTTGCTCAGTGAGCACCGTGCCACCGTCGGCCACCAAGATTTCAGCCATCACACCTGCACTGGGCGCGGGCACTTCGAGCACGACTTTGTCGGTCTCGATCTCGATCAAGATTTCATCTTGCGCCACAGCTTCGCCGGGCTTCTTTTTCCATTGCAACAGCGTGGCTTCAGCCACAGATTCAGACAGTTGCGGAACTTTGACTTCTACGATTGCCATTTTTATTTCCAATGAATTTAAGAGAAGAAGTTTCCGGACGCGAAAGGCGCGAAAGTTACGCGAAAGACGCAAAAAAGAAAGAAAAAATACAAGAAACCAAATTGATTTTTAAATCTAAATTTTGAATTCTCTTCTTGCATTTTTTCGCGTCTTTCGCGTAACCTTTGCGTCTTTCGCGTCCGGAAATTTGTATTTGAATTACTTGGTGAGCACAAACCCCTTGAGCTTCGCAAACGCCGCATCAGTCAGCGCTTTTTGTTGCTCTTGGTGCAGATGTGCATAGCCCGCCGCTGGGGAAGCAGAAGCTGCGCGCCCCGCGTAACCCAGCTTTTGGCCTTCGCTCATGTTTTCGTGGATGTAATGCTGCACGAAGAACCATGCGCCTTGGTTTTGTGGCTCGTCTTGACACCAGACAAGATCAACCAAATTGGGGTACTTCTTCAACTCAGTCGCAAACGCTTTGTGCGGAAACGGATAGAGCTGCTCCACGCGAATAATGGCCGTATCGTCATGCCCTTTTTCTTCACGCTTCTTCACCAAGTCGTAATACACCTTGCCCGAGCAAGCAACCACGCGCTTGACCTTTTTCGCATCAATCGTTTTTTGCTCAGGAATCACGGTTTGGAAACCGCCTTTGGTGAACTCAGAAAGCGGCGACGTTGCATCCTTATTACGCAACAAAGATTTCGGCGTCATGATGATCAGCGGCTTGCGCAGATCGCGCACCATCTGGCGGCGCAGTACGTGGAAAATCTGGCTGGCCGATGTGGGCTGCACGATTTGCATGTTCGTGTCTGCTGCCAACTGCATGAAGCGCTCAAGGCGTGCTGAGCTGTGCTCTGGGCCTTGGCCTTCGTAGCCGTGGGGCAGCATAAGTGTGATGCCGTTCACTCGGCCCCACTTGACTTCACCCGATGCGATGAACTGATCGATCACCACCTGCGCGCCATTGGCAAAATCGCCGAATTGCGCTTCCCAAATCACGAGTGTGTTCGGATCGTTTGATGCATAACCATATTCAAAACCGAGCACGGCTTCTTCTGACAAGAGCGAATCGATCACGACAAACGGCGCTTGGCCATCAGCAACGTTTTGCAGCGGAATATACGTGCCCGAATCCCACTTCTCGCGGTTTTGATCATGGATCACAGCATGGCGGTGTGTGAACGTGCCGCGCCCGCAATCTTCGCCGCTTAGACGAACCGGGTAGCCGCTGGCCACCAATGATGCAAAAGCCATGTGCTCGCCCATGCCCCAATCGACATTGACCTCGCCGCGAGCCATCGCTGCGCGGTCGTCATACACTTTTTTCACAAGCATGTGAGGCGCAACGGTGGCGGGAATCGTGGTGAGCTTCTCGCCGATGCGCTTCCATTCGGCCATCGGGATGGCTGTGTCTCCCGCGTCGGTCCATTTTTTGCCCAAGAAGGGCGCCCAATCCACAGCGTATTTGCTTTTGAAATTGGTGATTGTGATGTCTTCGGTATGCTTGCCCGCTTCCATGGCGGCACGATAGGCCTT
>JAYSRZ010000056.1:0-2282 GCA_043720775.1 Variovorax sp.
TCAGCGCGATAGCGCAGCGGATCTTCGCCGCCTTCGCCGGTGTTGCTCTTACCGCCGATGCGGTTCATCGCAATCGCAAGCGTGGTGTGGGCCTCTGTCGAGATCGAGCCGAGAGACATCGCGCCTGTGGCAAAGCGCTTGACGATTTCTTTCGCGGGCTCGACTTCATCAATCGAGATCGCTTTCGAAGGATCAATTTTGAATTCAAACAAGCCGCGCAGCGTCAGATGCCGCTTGGTTTGATCATTGATGATCTGAGCGTATTCTTTGTAGGTGGCCGCATTGTTGGCGCGGGTGGCATGTTGCAGCTTGGCGATTGCGTCGGGCGTCCACATATGGTCTTCTCCGCGCACGCGCCAAGCGTATTCGCCGCCGACTTCGAGCATGCCTTCGAGGATCGGATCACTGCCGAAAGCGGCAGCGTGCACGCGGATACTTTCTTCGGCGATTTCAAACACGCCGATGCCGCCCACTTGGCTGGCTGTGCCATAGAAATATTTATCAACGAAAGCGCGATCCAAGCCCACCGCTTCAAAAATCTGCGAACCGCAATAACTCATGTAAGTGGAGATGCCCATCTTGGACATCACCTTGTTGAGGCCCTTGCCCACGGCTTTCACAAAGTTGTAAACCGCTTTGTCAGCGTCCACATCTTTTGTGTGCTTCGTTAATTCAATCACCGTTTCCATCGCGAGATACGGATGGATGGCTTCTGCACCATAGCCTGCGAGCAGGGCGAAATGGTGCGTCTCGCGGGCGCTGCCGGTCTCCACCACCAAGCCCGCATTGCAGCGCTGGCCTGCTCGCACGAGGTGTTGGTGAATAGAGGATGTAGCGAGCAGGGCAGGCACAGGCACGCGCGTGCTGTCCATCGCGCGGTCAGACACGATGAGGATGTTGTGGCCGCTCTTGATGGCATCGACTGCTTCTGCATTGAGCGAAGCGAGCTTGGCCTCCACGCCTTCACGCCCCCAAGCAGCGGGATAGGTGATATCGAGCGTGTAGCTCTTGAATTTGCCGCGCGAGTGCGTGGCGATGTCGCGGATCTTGGCCATGTCGGCAAAATCGAGTACAGGTTGATCGACTTCCAAGCGCAGCGGTGGGTTCACCGCATTGATATCCAGCAAATTCGGCTTGGGGCCGATAAAGCTGTTGAGGCTCATCACGATTTGCTCGCGGATCGAGTCAATCGGCGGGTTCGTCACTTGCGCGAAGAGCTGCTTGAAGTAGTTAAACAGCGGCTTGTTTTTATCCGAGAGCACAGCCAAAGGCGAATCATTGCCCATCGAGCCCACGGCTTCTTCGGCGTTGGCTGCCATCGGCGCCATGAGGAATTTCAGGTCTTCCTGCGTGTAGCCGAAAGCTTGCTGGCGATCTAGCAAATTCTCTTTGATCGGGGCAATGTTGTCAGTGGTGGCGGCAGGCACGTCATCCAACTTGATGCGCACTTCATCGATCCACTGGCGATAAGGCTTGCTGTTGGCAAGTTGGCTTTTCAGCTCTTCATCGTCAATCAAACGGCCTTGCTCCAAGTCAATCAAAAACATTTTGCCGGGCTGCAAGCGCCATTTTTTGATGATTTTGTTTTCTGTGATGTGCGGGAGCACGCCTGCCTCAGAGGCCATGATCACCATGTCGTCATCGGTCAAACAATAGCGGCTTGGGCGCAGGCCATTGCGGTCCAGCGTGGCGCCGATTTGGCGGCCATCGGTGAAGACAATCGAAGCTGGGCCATCCCATGGCTCCATCATGCTCGCGTGGTATTCGTAAAACGCTTTGCGGCGCTCGTCCATCATCGTGTGCTGTTCCCAGGGCTCGGGCATCATCATCATCACGGCGTGGCTTATGGGATAGCCAGCGGCGGTCAGCAGCTCTAGGGTGTTGTCAAAAGTTGCGGTATCACTCTGGCCTTCAAAGCTGATCGGATAGAGCTTCTTCAAATCATCTCCGAGCACGGGCGATTTCATCACGCCTTCGCGGGCGCGCATCCAGTTGAAATTGCCGCGCACCGTGTTGATCTCGCCGTTGTGCGCCACATAGCGATACGGGTGAGCCAGCGGCCACTCTGGGAAGGTGTTGGTGGAGAAGCGCTGATGCACCAAGGCCAAGGCCGAGACGCATTTGGGGTTTTGCAAATCTAGGAAATACTCGCCCACTTGCGTAGCCAAGAGGAGACCTTTGTAAACCATGGTGCGGCAGCTCATGCTGGGCACGTAATATTCTTTGCTGTGTTTGAGGCCAAGATTTTGAATCGCTGCGCTCGCCGTTTTGCGAATCACATA
>JAYSRZ010000057.1:0-2275 GCA_043720775.1 Variovorax sp.
GCATTGCGCACTTTGCTGGCTTTGTATTGCGGCATCGTGTCGGGCAGATCGCGATACACGCCGCCGGGGCGGAAGTAGGCCGCATGCATACGCGCGCCGCTCACGGCTTCGTACATGTCGAACAAGTCTTCGCGCTCACGGAAGGCATACAGCATGATGGCCATCGCGCCGCAATCGAGGCCGTGGCAGCCGAGCCAGAGCAAATGGTTGAGCAAGCGCGTGATTTCGGAATACATCACACGGATATATTGCGCACGCTCAGGCACTTCAATGCCCATCATCTTCTCAATCGCGAGGCAATAGGCATGCTCATTGCACATCATCGAGACGTAATCCAAGCGATCCATGTAGGGCAGCGATTGAATGTAGGTGCGCGTCTCGGCGAGTTTTTCTGTGCCGCGATGTAAGAGGCCAATGTGCGGATCGGCGCGCTGGATCACTTCGCCATCTAATTCCAGAACCAAGCGAAGCACACCGTGCGCTGCTGGATGCTGGGGGCCAAAATTCAGCGTATAGTTTTTAATTTCAGCCATGCTTATTTCACCTTCGGTGCAATACCGCCGTAATTGTCTTCACGAATGATGCGGGGCACGACTTCGCGCAGCTCCACCGTGACGGGCTGATAAATGACACGCTTTTTCTCGGCGTCGTAGCGCATTTCTACGTGCCCGTTCATTGGAAAATCTTTGCGGAAAGGGTGGCCAATAAAGCCGTAATCCGTCAAGATGCGGCGCAGATCGTTGTGGCCTTCAAAGACGATGCCAAAGAGATCAAAGGCTTCGCGCTCATACCAATTGGCCGATGCCCAAATGTCGTTGACCGAGGCGACCATTGGCACATCGTCTTCAGCAGCATAGACTTTTAGGCGCAGACGTTGATTCAAATTGACTGAGAGCAAATGCAACACGACGCAATAACGCGGGCCATCGTATGCGCCATCTTTGTATTCTGAATAATCCACGCCACAGAGATCGAGCAATTGCTCGAATTCACAGCCCGGCGTGTCGCGCAGCGTGATGCAAGCTGAGTAATAGTCAGCAGCAGAGACAACTGTAGTCACTTCACCGAGCTTCGATGTGATGCGCTTGATTTTTGATCCGAGCGCGGCTTGCACAGCGTCTAGCGTGGTTTGAGATTCGACAACAAATTCACTCATTTGTTTGCCCTTCTCACGCGCGCGCAATCGTCTGCGTGCGACGAATTTTTTGCTGCAATTGGATGATGCCGTACACCAGCGCTTCCGCTGTGGGCGGGCAGCCGGGCACATACACATCTACCGGCACGATGCGATCACAGCCGCGCACCACAGAATAGCTGTAGTGATAGTAGCCGCCACCGTTAGCGCATGAGCCCATGCTCATCACCCAACGCGGCTCGCTCATCTGGTCGTATACCTTGCGCAGCGCGGGCGCCATCTTGTTGCACAGCGTACCGGCCACAATCATCAAATCCGATTGGCGCGGGCTCGGGCGGAAGACGACGCCGAAGCGATCCAAATCATATCGCGCGCAACCCGCGTGAATCATCTCCACGGCGCAGCAGGCCAAGCCAAACGTCATGGGCCAGAGCGAGCCAGTTTTTGCCCAGTTGACCACGGTGTCGTAACTCGTGGTCACGAAGCCTTCTTTGAAAACGCCTTCAATCATTGCAAGCACTCCATGTTGCTGATCGCTTCATTTTGCGAAGCTGCAGCAGCGGGGAAACATGTCCCAATATCCTTGACCCTACTCCCAATCCAGCGCGCCCTTTTTCCATTCGTAGATAAAGCCTACGACAAGGATGGAAAGGAACACCATAACGGACCAGAAACCAACCGGCCCGATTTCGCGCAGGGCCGCAGCCCACGGGAAGAGGAAGGCGATTTCGAGATCAAACAAAATGAAGAGAATGGCCACGAGGTAGTAGCGCACATCAAATTTCATGCGGGCATCTTCGAAAGCTTCGAAGCCGCATTCGTAAGGAGAATCTTTGGCAGCATCAGGCTTACGGGGGCCGAGCACATAGCCAAGCACTTGGGGAACAACACCTACACCAATGCCCACCAGAATAAACAGCAAAATCGGCAGGTATTCTTGGAGATTCATGTCATGTGCTCTGGCTGGGATGCTAGCTTGAAACGCATTTTCTTGTGGAGCTTTGGACAATGAGGCTCAGACATTAATCTGAGCCTCAAGTCACAAAATTTTGGTGCCGACGGCGAGACTCGAACTCGCACAGCTTTCGCCACTACCACCTCAAGATAGCGTGTCTACCAATTCCACCACGACGGCATGTT
>JAYSRZ010000058.1:0-6351 GCA_043720775.1 Variovorax sp.
GTATTGGCTCGCAAATGCAGGCTAGCACCGCGCTGGCGCAAAAAAACGATCCGCTTTTTACGCGCACGATCGAAGCGGCCTCCCCTCAAGCCGATGCACCACAGCCAGATTTGCCCAAGCCAGAGCCCGCTGCGCCGCGTGTATCAAACGCGGTAGCTGTCGTGATCAGCAAGCCACAAGTCACAGTTACGTTGCCTGAACCCGAGACTGTGACTGTAGCTGCTACGCCGACTTCCATACCCGAGCCTGCTTCCAGCTCATCAATCATCGCTGACAACTCGCCAACGCAGATGCTGAGCATCGCCGCCGCAACGCCCTCGCAAACCTTGAGTGCCCAACCCGCAGGCTCGACCGATAGCCTGCTCATCACAGGCCAATGGCCAGCGGATACGCGCGTGAGCTACAAGCTCACAGGTTATTTTCAAGGCGAGCTCTTTGGCTCAGGCCAAGTGCAATGGACGCGTCAAGGCGAGAACAACGAGCGCTACCAAGTGCGAGTGATTGTCGATGCTGGGTTGTATGAGTTGCGTATGACAAGCCAAGGCCGCGTCAGCCCGCAGGGTCTGCTGCCCGAGTCTTTCGAGGAATACAGTAAGCGCGTGTTGGCCAGCCCTCGCGTTCGAACCTTGAAGCTCGAAGACAACGAATTGATCCTTGAGAACAATCGCCGCATACCCCGCCCTATTGCAGAGCCATTGGCCGTGCAGGACAGCGTGAGTCAGTTTATTGATCTAGGTCATCGCTTCTCTGAAGGCAAAGCGAAGCTTGAAGAAGGCCAAGCCATTCGCATTTGGCTCAGCCGCCCCGGTGGGCTCGATGAATGGACGTATGACGTGGGTGCCGCTGAGACAATGAATTTGCCACGTGTCGGCCCCATCACGGTACACCAACTCAAACCCCGACCGCTAGCCAACCCACGTGGCCCGATCACCATGAGCTTCTGGCTAGCCCCAGATTTGCAATACTTGCCCGCCAAGATCCGCATCCAACTCAACCCTGAAGCCTTCGCAGAACTGATTGCAGAGCAGTTTCAGCAGCGTTGATGACACAAGAAATCTCATTAGATGCGGTGCTGGCTAGTTTTGCAATGTTTGGTTTTCCCTCTAACGCAAGCTTAAAATTAGAAGCACATAAAATCGCTTAGCTCATCAGCGCTCGCTGTATTGAGCGACTCTTTGAAGCCATCGCCCTATTTCACTCAAACATTAACACCATGACAACTGCCTTCCCCACATCGATTGCAGGTAGCCTGCCCAAGCCCGCTTGGCTAGCTGAAACCCATAAACTCTGGCCGCAATGGAAGAGCCAAGGCGCCGATCTACAGCAAGCCAAGCTGGACGCCACGCTCCTATGGATCAAGGCGCAAGAAGACGCAGGGCTTTCAGTGATTGGCGATGGCGAGCAATCGCGTCAGCATTTCGTGCATGGTTTTTTAGAAAAAGTGCAGGGGATTGATTTCGCCAACAAAGTGGAGATGGGCATTCGCAATGATCGCTACAAAGCGATGGTGCCGCAGGTGATCGCGGCACTCAAGCTCACGGGGCGCGTGCATGCAGCCGAAGCTCAGTTTTGCCGCGCGAATACGACGCGCTTGCTCAAATTTACGCTTCCCGGCCCGATGACGATGGTGGACACCGTGGCTGATCGGTTTTATGGCGATCGCATCAAAATGGCTTTTGCTTTTGCTGAGCTTTTGAATCAAGAGGCCAAAGCGCTGCAGGCTGATGGCGTTGACATCATTCAGTTCGACGAGCCGGCTTTCAACGTCTACATGGCCGAGGCTGCGGACTGGGGCGTGAAGGCGCTGGAGATCGCCTGCGCAGGATTGACGGTCAAGAAAGCTGTCCACATTTGCTATGGCTACGGCATTGAGGCCAATAACCAATGGAAGGCGACTTTGGGGGAGCAATGGCGTCAATATGAGAAGGTGTTTCCGGCACTGGCCAAAAGCAGCATTGATCAGGTGAGCCTAGAGTGTTTTCATTCGCACGTGCCGCCGGAGCTGATGAAATTGCTTGATGGCAAAGAAGTGATGGTCGGCGTGATTGATGTGGCCAGCGATGTGATTGAGACACCCGAACAAGTCGCTGACACGATCGGCCAAGCGCTGCAGTATGTGCGCCGCGACAAGCTGATTGCATGCACCAATTGCGGCCTCGCGCCCATGAGCCGCGATGTGGCGATGAAAAAGCTGCAAGCGATGGTGGCGGGTGCGCAACTGGCGGCAGAGCGTTTTGCGGCTTGATATTTAAGCTGAAACAGCTGTTTGAGCACGTCTTAATTGCGTGAGGTGCTCATTTTTCAATAGCATTTTTTTATCTCTGTTCCCTGCGATAATTCAGAGTGTGGGCCTATAGCTCAGTTGGTTAGAGCAGGGGACTCATAATCCCTTGGTCGGGGGTTCAAGTCCCTCTGGGCCTACCACCAACAGAGAAACCCGCTTGCGCGATGAGTGCAAGCGGGTTTTGTTTTTTTGTGGCGGCGCTTTGAAAACGCTTAAATTTTCACCCGTGATTTCTCGGGCACCCAATGCTCAAAGCTGGGCAGCAAGGCATTGATGCGCTTGGCAGCCTCGGCTTGGCCGATGTGGTGAGAAATGAGTTGATGGACATCCATGCGCAGCATCCAAAGATCTTTGACTTCGCGCGTGCCGCGAATTTTGTAGCGCAAGCGATCAGCATCTTGACTCTCAATGTCTTGGAAACTCAGCTCAACTTGAAGCTTGATTTGCGAGATGCTGAGCTTGTTTTTGATGGCTTTTTCTTGCACTTTGCTGCGCATGAAGGGCAGCGAGAAACCAAAGGATTGTGAACTGCCGTTGTTGCTGTCTTTGCGGCTCGATGGCTCTGCGCCAGCGCAATTCGTCATGGAAAGTATCACTGATTTGTCTCCTGCGCAACCGCTTTTGGCAACTTGCTCAATCGCTTGTTTGAACCGGGATGGCTAATTCAAAAGCGTTTTTGATATGGATTGAGTGTGAATGCACAGACATGCAAAATTTAGTGTTTACCTTTAAATTCGATGTGATTTCGTTCACGAAAATAGGGCTGAATCGCTAGAAGATGATCCATTCGTGAGAAATGACACGCATTCGCCGCAGCCACATTTGGTCAAAGATCAGGCTATTTTTTCGCCAACGCCAAACACTGCGTCAGTTGAGCAGAATCGCCAATTTGATTGGCCAAAATCAAAATCAAGCGCGCATTCAAAGCCACTGATTCATCTATGCTCAGGCCCTCATGAGCATCGAGCAAGGCTTCATAAAATCCGTCGGGATCGGTGAGTTGGTTGTGCAATGCCATCTTATTCATTGGGTCACTCCTTGCAATGCTGCCAGCGCTCTTGTTAAAGCCGCGCTGGTGCGGCCGCGTGCTGCCAAATAACTGTCAGGCCGAATCAATGTCCAGGTATTTTGCGCATCAATGCCGCAGGCCTGCGCCAAATGGCCTTGCACATCACAGATGCTTTCTCGCCAGGCTTGCGCGTGCTGCTGGTTTGCGCATAAACGAACCGCACGCACATGATGTTTTTCTGCCAGCTGTTGCGCGACCAGCACAACATTTGCGCTCGTATCCCTCCACAACAATAACAGAGGCAAGCCGCCCGCCCATTGCAACAGCTGATTGAGCGTGCCAGCACTGTCGTCAACCCATTTAAAAGAGACGTTTTGCACCGAGTGGCTTTGCGCTAGGTCGGGCGATGTGATCGGCGAGCGTGAATACGGATTGGCCACCGCCATGCGCCCGGTGTTGATCAAGCTGCGGGCGAAGGCATGCGTCTTGGCCAGATCAATCGTGGCCGTGCGAAAGATGCGCTCCATGCCATCTTTAGGGCGGAGAAATCGCGCTGTGCGATTGGTCACTTGCACATTGGTGAGCGCTGCTTCATGGCGCTCAGCGTGATAGCTTTGCAAAAGAGAGGCATCTGCCCTGCCTTGCACCACAGCAGCCAGCTTCCATGCCAGATTGTCTGCATCGGAGATGCCCGTGTTGCCGCCACGCGCGCCAAACGGGCTCACCACCTTGGCGCTATCGCCAATGAAAAACACTTCGGATTTGCCAGCCGCCGCGCTCATGCGATCCACACATTCGCTGCGATACGCATACGGCCCAACCCACACGATATCCACCTTCGTATCGCTGCCGAATTGCTTGGCCAGCCGCTCACGCACCACATCTTCACGGCTCACATAGGCCGCATCCGCATCGGGCGCCATCTGGTAATCAATACGCCACACATCATCAGCCATCAAATGCTGCCACACCGCGCGGTTGTCATTAAACGGCGCTTCGATCCACGTATGGCGTTCTTTCGGTGGATGCGTGTTAAAGCGCACATCCGCAATGCACCAGCGATCATCGCCTTTCTTGCTCGTTTTTTTAATATTCAGCCAGTCATGAAACGGGCTGCGTGAGCCAGTCGCATCAATCAAAAAATCGGCTGTGACGCAATACTGACCTGCGTGAGTAGCTATCGAAAAAATAGCAACTGAATCCTTCACTTCAAACGCAGTGACGCGGTTGCCCCAGCGAATCTGCGCATGCCCCAGTTCTTCAATCCGCTCCACCAAATAGCCTTCGTTGTAGAACTGCTGAATGTTCACAAACGCAGGCTGCTCGCTCAGCGAGAAGTTGCCCTGCGCCTTCAGATCAAAGCTATACACCTCATCATCGCCAGCAAACGTGCGCCCCACACTCCATTGAACGCCTTTGGCTTTGATGCGTTCGTAAATGCCTAGCTTGTCAAAAATCTCCAGCGATTTTTGGGTGTAGCAAATGCCCCGGCTCGACGCGCCTTTGACGCCCACCGTGTTGTCTTCATCCAGCAATACGCAATCGATGCCCAGCTGCGCCAGCGAGCAAGCCAAGGTCAAGCCTGCCAGCCCGCCACCGACGATCAGGATGCGATGATGTTCAGCTTTCCCCGTGCGCACTGCATCGGGCACCACGCTCTCATACTCAGGCAACGCATAACCAACGCCCTGACTGAATTCATAGCCATTGTTGTGTGATGCAGCTTGGTAGCTTGCACTCTGGGGAGCTGCCAAAACATGAATGCTCATGAGATTTTTAAGCTTTTTGGTCGGTTAGCGCCCGTAGATACTGCGTCAGTTGCTATTATTTTGATAGTATTTTCTTTGCTTCAAACGCCTACCGCCGCTGACCACCCCACTCGGGCCGATCATTGCTCTGCGGCTTGAGAGCTGGCGCGGCTTTCCCAGCGGCCAAAGCCGTATCGCGCTCGATCCGCCAAGCCTGCTTACGAGCCGTCCACTCAGATAGCCGCGCATGCGCTGCCTTGCTCTCTTGCAGCATTTGGAATTCATCGGCCAGTTGCGCCGTAAATTCCAAGCGAATGCCATTGGGATCGAAGAAATAAATGCTCTTAAAAATATGATGATCCGTCACACCCAGCACATCCACATCCGCCGCTTGCAGCCGCGCCTTCATCGCCTCTAAATCAGCCACCGTGTTCACGCGAAAGCTGATGTGATTGACCCACTTGGGCGTATTCGGGCTCGGCTCGGCGGCTGTGTCATCGCCCAAATCGAAAAAGGCAATAAAGCTGCCGTCTTGTAGGCGAAAGAAGAAATGCGTGTAAGGGCAAAACTCGCCGGTAGACGGCACGATGTCGCTTTGAATGATGTGATACAGCGGCAGGCCGAGGATATCTTCATAGAAGCTGCGCGTCTCTTCTGCATCGCGGGCGCGGTAGGCGTAGTGATGCAACTGCTGGACTTGCGCAGGCGCTGGCAAGCCGGCCTTCAAGTTTTCAGGAATGGCATACACATTCATCGCAGTCTCCGGATAATTTCACTAATCATAACGGATTTACTCATGCGTAATTCATACGCGCAATCAAGACAAATGCTGTGCGAAGAAAGCCAACGTGCGTTCCTTGGCTTGGCTTGCACTTGTCGCGTCAAAAGAGGCGCGTTCGCTGCAATTGAAGCCATGTTTGGCAGAGTAAATATGAACCGCAACCTCAGGGTAGGTCTTTTGCAGCGCTGCCACGCCGTCCATCGGTACGTAATCATCGCAATCGGACAAATGCGCCATTACAGGGCAATGAAGTGGTTCGGCTAATTCTTTGTGCATGCCACCGCCGTAGTACGGGACGCTGGCAGATAAGCCTTGCAGTCGCTGCGCCGCGCGCCAGCTCATCAAGCCGCCCCAGCAATAGCCCACCACGCCGACTTTTAAACTGACGGGCGCGCCAGCAGCTTTGCCGGCGCGAGCCGCGTAGTCAATGGCGGCTTGCACATCGCCGAGCAGCAGCGGCAATATCGCTTCTGCTGCGGCTTTGAGCGCAAACGCTTGTTGCATATCTTCTGGCAAATAGCCCAGCTCC
>JAYSRZ010000059.1:0-2271 GCA_043720775.1 Variovorax sp.
TCATGCTCTGCGGTGGCCATGGCAACGTGAGCGTCACAGCCAATGTGGCGCCGCGCTTGATGCATGCGCTGTGCGTGGCGGCAATCGCTGGAGATCGCGTGAAAGCCATGTCGATCCAAAAGAAACTTCTTCCCCTGCACAAGAGTCTGTTTATAGAAGCCAACCCCATTCCCGTGAAGTGGGCGCTCGGCCGCATGGGCTGGGCGGGCAGCACGCTTCGGCTGCCGATGACAGCCATGTCACAATCAAACATCGCACCCGTTGAAGCCGCTCTGAAATCGGCTGGATTGATCTAGGATATTTATGACGCATCGCATTTCCTCTTTTTTCGCTCTAACTGCTGCCCTTGCGTTTGCAGGCTGCTCCGTTCTCGAACCTGATCGCATCGATTACAAAAGCGCCACCAAATCTTCCACGCTTGAAGTGCCGCCGGATTTGACATCGCTCTCGCGCGATTCACGTTTCGCAGTGCCCGGTGCAGCCGTCACGGCCAACGCCTACAACACGGGGCAAACGCAAGCAGGCGTGCCTGTGGCAGCGAACACGTTGTCAGATGTGCGCATTGAGCGCTCTGGCAATCAGCGCTGGCTGGTGGTGGCTCGCCCGCCTGAGCAAATCTATCCTGCTGTGCGCGATTTTTGGCAAGACAACGGCTTCTTGCTCAACACCGATCGCCAAGACATCGGCATCATGGAAACCGATTGGGCAGAAAACCGCGCCAAAATTCCGCAAGATTTCATCCGCTCTTCCATTGGCAAGGTGCTTGACGGACTCTACGACACCGGCGAGCGCGACCGCTTCCGCACGCGCCTTGAGCGCAGCGCCACAGGTAACAGCACCGAGATTTATGTTTCGCATCGCGGCATGGTTGAAAAAGTCATCGGCGGCACGACGTCGGCAAGCTCAGGCAGCACCGTCTGGCAGCCCCGTGACACGGATCCCGAGCTCGAGACTGAGATGCTTCGCCGCATCATGCTCAAGTTAGGCGTGAGCCAAGAGCAGGCTAAATCGCAAGCTTCGGCTGGCGTGGCCACCAAAACCACATCGCGGGTGGCCACAGTCAACGGCTCGCCTGTCGTGCAAGTCGATGATGGCTTTGACCGGGCATGGCGCAGAGTGGGCCTCAGCTTAGATCGCACAGGCTTCACGGTGGAAGATCGCAACCGCGCGGATGGCGTCTATTTTGTTCGCTACGTTGAACCCAAAGCCGACACCAAAGAACCCGGCTTCTTTGGCAAGCTCTTTGGCGCAAGCAGCAATGATGGGGCCCCGCTCAAATTCCGCATCGCGCTAAAGAGCCAAGGCGAGAGCACCACGGTGTCTGTGCTCAATGCAGCTGGCGCACCAGAAGCCTCAGCGAACGCTCAGCGCATCGTGAAGGTCTTGGCTGACGATTTGCGCTAAACAGCCAGCGCTGCACGAATCAAGCCAGCCATTGCGCTGGCTTTTTTCTTGGGGCTTCTACAATGAAACTGATGGCAACTTCAACCCCTTTTTCTACTGCACCACTCGCTGAGCGTATGCGCCCTAAGACGCTCGGCGATGTGATCGGGCAACAGCATCTGCTTGGGCGTGATTTGCCGCTGCGCGTGGCATTCGAATCTGGTGTGCCGCACAGCTGTATTCTCTGGGGCCCGCCCGGTGTGGGCAAGACGACGATTGCGCGGCTGATGGCCAGCAGCTTTTCTGCGCAGTTCATTGCGATCAGCGCTGTGCTCGGCGGTGTGAAAGATATCCGTGAAGCCGTCGAAAAAGCCGAAGCCGCAAAAACGGGGCTGATGCCGCAGCGCACGATCGTGTTTGTCGATGAAGTGCATCGCTTCAATAAATCGCAGCAAGATGCTTTTTTGCCGCATGTAGAAAGTGGCTTGTTTACCTTCATCGGCGCGACGACGGAGAATCCTTCTTTTGAAGTCAATTCTGCCCTGCTCTCACGCGCCGCAGTTTACGTGTTGGAATCGCTCTCAGAGGAGAATTTGAAGCAAATTGTGCTTCTAGCCTGCCACGAGTCTGCGCAGAACGCTACTGAATTGATAGTGATTGACGATGCTGCTCAAGATCGATTGGTGCAATACGCCGATGGTGATGCGAGGCGTTTGATCAACACACTAGAGACGCTTTTCGTGCTTGCGAATGCGCAAAAGCTGCCAGCCATCAAAGACGAATGGCTCCTCAAAGTGCTCGGCGAAAAAATGCGTCGCTACGACAAAGGCGGTGAGCAGTTCTACGACACCATCAGCGCCTTGCACAAATCCGTGCGCGGCTCCGATC
>JAYSRZ010000060.1:0-2266 GCA_043720775.1 Variovorax sp.
TTATTGGGTATTTATGAAGTATTAGGTCAATTGCGCAGCATTTTGATCGCTTTTAAAGTTCACCCATGCTCAATTCCGAGCTAATAAATGAAAAGGATGAATATCATGAATACCGCAATCGTTCAAACATTGTCACCAACCCAAGAAAGCACCCGTACCATGCAATTCGAATCAAGCACCACGATCCATGCCCCAGCATCCACAGTGTTCGCCTTGTACGCCAACGTTGGCGGCTGGCCAAGCTGGGATCCTGATCTCAAAGCCGCTTCTCTTGCTGGCGCATTTGTCTCAGGCGCTACGGGTGAAGTGGCGCCGCACAGTGGGCCCAAATCAAAGGTGCTTTTCTTGGATGTTGTGCCTAACAAAAGCTTCCGCGTCGAATGCAAGCTGCCGCTGGGCATGATGCATTTTGATCACGAGCTGCGAGCCGATGGCGACGCGACCGTGGCCACGCACCGCACCACCTTCTCCGGCCTGCTCGCGCCGCTTTGGAGCCGCTTGATTGGCTCGGGCATGAAGAAGACATTGCCTGCTGCGCTGGCTGGCCTCAAACGCGTTGCCGAGGCGGCTTAAAGCGTATGAATCCTGTGCCACTCACCCTGCTGTTTGCTGGCTGTTGTGCTTTGCTGCAATGCGCTCTCACGGCTTTAGTGATTGTTCGCCGCAGGCAAGCGCGGGTGAGTTTTTTAGACGGCGGCGATGTGAAGCTGATGCGCCGCATCCGAGCGCACGGTAATTTCACAGAAACCGTGCCGATGGCTTTGCTGCTCATGGCCTTGCTTGAGCTGAGCGGCTTGAGGCAAGCATGGCTGATCGTGTTCGGCATCACGCTTCTGATCGGGCGCATCTTGCATGCGAGCAGCCTGCTGACCAACAATGCCATGTGGAGCCGAATCGGCGGCATGTCGCTCACGCTGGTCGTGATCAGCATCGAAGGCGCGTGCGCATTGTGGCTCTTCTTCGCACGTTACATGCTATAAATTCAGTAGCGCTTCACGCAGTATCTACGGGCGATGAACGCCGAAAATGCGTAAATTTATACTTCCTTGCGCAGCGCAGGAAACAAGATCACATCGCGGATGCTGGGGCTGTTGGTGAGCAGCATCATGAGGCGGTCAATGCCGATGCCGCAACCGCCGGTGGGGGGCATGCCGTATTCGAGGGCGCGGACGAAATCGTGATCGTAGAACATGGCTTCATCGTCGCCGGCGTCTTTGGCGCTCACTTGCGCTTGGAAGCGGGCGGCTTGTTCTTCAGCATCGTTGAGCTCTGAAAAACCATTGCCGAATTCGCGGCCTGTGATGTATAGCTCGAAGCGCTCGGTAATTGTTGGATCGGTGTCGCTGGCTCTGGCCAGCGGCGAAATCTCGGTCGGGTGATTGCAAATGAAGGTGGGCTCGATGAGTTTTTCCTCCACCACTTCTTCAAAATACATCACTTGCAAGCTGGCGATGCTGCGCGATGAGAGTTTGTCGGCCTCTTCTTTTTTACCGAGTTTTTTCAACGCATTGGTGAGCCATTCGCGGCTGTCAGCGCCGGCCTCGCCAGCTTCAGTGTGTTTGACGATCGCATCGCGGATGGACAGACGTGCAAAGGGCTTGGCCAGATCGATATTCAGATCAGTTGCGCCGAGTTTGTAGGGCAGGGTTGTGCCGCCTGTGAATTGCGTCGCCACATCGCGGATGAGCTTTTCCGTGAAATCCATCAGATCATGATGATTCCAATAGGCCGCATAAAACTCCATCATGGTGAATTCTGGGTTGTGGCGCACTGAGATGCCTTCGTTGCGGAAGCTGCGGTTGATCTCAAACACGCGATCAAATCCGCCCACAATCAAGCGCTTCAAATACAGCTCTGGCGCAATGCGCAGAAACATTTCTTGATCGAGCGAGTTGTGATGCGTGACGAATGGCTTGGCATTCGCGCCGCCGGGAATCGGGTGAAGAATCGGCGTTTCGACTTCTAAAAATTCATGCTGCAGCATGAATTGACGAATCGCGCTGATGCCTTTGCTGCGCGCTTTGAATCTTTCGCGAGCCACTTCGTCAGTGATCAGATCGACATACCGCTGGCGATACTTCACCTCTTGATCTGCAATGCCGTGGAATTTATCGGGCAGCGGGCGCAGGCTCTTGGTGAGCATGACGATCTTCGTCACGAGGATAGAAAGCTCGCCGGTTTTGGTTTTGAAGAGCTTGCCTTCCGCGCCAATGATGTCGCCCAAATCCCAATGCTTGAAGGCCTCATATTGCGCCTCTGGGATGAA
>JAYSRZ010000061.1:0-2264 GCA_043720775.1 Variovorax sp.
CCTCACTTGCCGGCTCACGCGCCTGCTGATTCTTCTGCACAAACCCTCGCAAGACACCACACGCAAGGTGTACACCTTCGTACCCAAGCAAAAGTGGAACAAGCCTTGGACTGATGAAGCCCTCTATGCCAAATATGGCATCACAGCCAGCGAGATTGAGTTCATTGAAAAAGTCGTGCGCCCGATGGATTTGAGCAGCGATCTTTTGGGCGATGTGGCAGTCGATGAAGATAGCGATGAGTAAGCCAAGCATGGCTCAAAAACCCAAGCTGAAGGCCAAGCCCAGCATCGACGAGATTCTTGCGCCCAAGCCCACAGCTCGCCCGAAAATTTATGCCTATGCGATTGCAGACAAGGCGCATGCCGGTCAGCTGAAAATCGGCCAGACGACGCGCGATGTACGCCAGCGGGTGGGCGAGCAGCTCAAAACTGCGGCGATCAAGAATTTTACGATTGAGATGGAAGAGAGCGCGGAACGCGATGATGGCTCGATTTTTACGGATCATGAAGTGCGCTCAGCACTCAAGCGCAAGGGCTTTGCGAATCCTGACAAAGAATGGATGCGCTGCAAGCTCAGTGATGTAAAAACCGTGCTCACCGAGCTGCGCACGGGCGAGCGCTTCAGCGGCTCGCATCATGAGACTTTTGGCTTGCGCGATGAGCAGCTCGATGCGGTGAACAAAACGCAGGCTTACTTCGAGTCGATTTGGCGAGAAGACAACAAAGCCACGCCGCGCTTCTTGTGGAATGCGAAGATGCGCTTCGGCAAGACGTTTACCGCTTACCAACTCGCCAAGAAGCTCAATGCCAAGCGCGTGCTGGTGATGACGTTTAAGCCAGCTGTGGAAGATGCATGGCGCACGGATTTAGAAAATCATGTGGATTTTGAGGGCTGGCAGTATCTTTCTCAGTCTTCGGGTAGCGACCCAACGCAGATCGACAACAAAAAGCCGGTGGTGTATTTCGGCTCGTTTCAAGATTTGCTGGGGCGCGATGCCAATGGCCAGATCAAGCCGCGCAATCAATGGCTGCATACGGTGAACTGGGATTTGGTGGTGTTTGATGAATACCACTTTGGCGCTTGGCGCGAGAGCGCAAAAGAATTGTTTGAGGAAGAAGAGGATCGGATTGCCCGTGCTGAGCATTGGCTGGGCGATGCCAAAGGCCAAAAGGATCGTATTGCAGATTTGCAAGAGCCCTTGGAGAAAGAGACGGATTTTCTGCCGATCACGACACGGGCTTATTTGTATCTCTCGGGCACGCCTTTCAAAGCGCTTGCCACAGGCGAATTCATTGAAGAGCAAATTTTTAACTGGACTTATACCGACGAGCAGCGTGCCAAAGCAGCTTTTGCCGCTGAGCACCCCAAGCTACGCAACCCATATGGCGCATTGCCGCAGATGCGCTTGCTGACCTATCAGATGCCAGATGAATTGCTGGCGATTGCCAGCGGCGGTGAGTTTGATGAGTTTGATCTGAATGCCTTCTTTGAAGCAGCGGGATCAGGCAAGGCGGCGAAATTTACGCATAAAGACGATGTGCAGAAATGGCTGGATATCATTCGCGGCGGCCATGCGGCAACATCTGCGGAGGCGCTGAAGACAGGCTCGCGGCCACCGTTTCCGTATTCCGATGTGCGCTTGCTGCCGTATTTGCAGCATGCATTTTGGTTTCTGCCGAATGTGGCGGCCTGCCAAGCGATGAAGAATTTGCTCTCTGAGCGGCACAACACGTTTTGGCGTGGCTATCAGGTGATCGTCTGCGCCGGGGCGGAAGCGGGCATCGGCCTCGAGGCGCTGCCTCCGGTGCGCGAAGCGATTGGCAGTGGCTTTGATACCCAAACGATCACGCTGTCTTGCGGCAAGCTCACTACGGGCGTGACGGTGGCGCAATGGTCATCGATTTTGATGCTGCGCAATTTAAAATCGCCGGAGACGTATTTTCAAGCGGCGTTTCGGGTGCAATCGCCATGGTCGATCAAGAATCCGCATGGCGACAATCCGAATGAGGAAGAAATTCTCAAGCCTGCCTGTTTTGTGTTTGATTTCGCGCCCACGCGCGCTCTGCGCCAGCTCTCGGATTACGCGATTGGCCTCTCGCCCAACGAGCTGAACCCTGAGAATGCGGTAAAGGATTTGGTGGCTTTCTTGCCTGTGCTCGCCTATGACGGCGCGAACATGACGCAGATTGATGCGGGCGGCATCCTTGATATTGCGATGGCCGGCACTTCGGCCACGCTGCTGGCGCGTAAATGGGAAAGCGCG
>JAYSRZ010000062.1:0-19299 GCA_043720775.1 Variovorax sp.
TACATCACCCGCACTGAGGGCTACGCCAAGAAATCCGACGAGTGCGCGTACACGGCCAGCGGCAACATGCCCAAGTGGCCAAAGACTAACCCACGGCAAGACCCCGCACATTACTGGAAAGCTGCAGACAATTACGAGCGCAACAACGGGCGCTTGTACCGTGAAGTTGAATTTGCTTTGCCACGAGAGCTGAAGCTCGACCAACAAAAAGCCCTGTGCCATGCGTTCGCCGACCGCCTGAGCACGCTGGACAAGGGCGAGAAGCTGCCCTTCACCTTTGCGATTCACACCGACAAGGACAACCACAACCCGCATTGCCACCTGATGCTTTCTGAGCGCATCAACGACGGCATTCCACGCAACGCTTCAACGTGGTTCAAACGCGCTAATCCCAAAGACCCCAAGAAAGGCGGCGCGATCAAAAGCCAAGAATTGAGGGGCAAGCAATGGCTAGAGCCGACGCGGGCGCTGTGGGCAGAATTGGCCAATGCCGCCCTCAAAGAAGCCATCCCTGACTTCAACGCACGCACCGACAGCATCGACCACCGCAGCAACGAAGCCCGTGGCCTGTCCACCATCCCCAGCGAACACCTCGGGGTGGCTTGTGCAGGCATGATGCGGCGAAACAAGCCCAGCAGACGAGGGCGCGTGGTTTCTGCCATGAACAAAGCCGTACACGTAAGGAATGAATTCAATCGCCAATACCCTCTGCCCCGTTCGCGACTTGGGCGCATGGTGATTGGAGGCTTTCGCGCCGCTTCCGCAAAGCATTTTGGTGGGGGACGCTCAGACGGTTTACCCAAAACCATGAAAGACATCATGCGGGACATCGAGCGTTTGATCCAATACATCATGCGCTCCAACCGTGAAATCGCCGAGATGGGGCAGCGGATCGCCCAAGAGCAACTGGCGCGGATGGAAGCCGAGACGCAGGCCATCAGAGGGGCAACCCAAGCAGCCAGCGTCGCGGGCATGGATGCGTTTTTCAAAAGCTACGACACAGCCCAAGCCTTGCGTATGCCCGAGGCCAAAACGCCAGTCCTTCCCGTGCAGCGCATTTTTCAAAACCGCGTGGACATTCGACAAGCCATCCAGCAAACACCGTTCATCCACGATGCATACCATGCGTGCGAGCGTGACGACAACGCGCAGGTGTACGACAAGGTGCTTTTTGCAATTCAGCAACTGCCCGAGGTTCATCCCGTCAGGCAGCACGCCGACGCGACTTTGCGCGATTACATGAAAACCCAAGGCCATACTCAACCCCAGCGTTTTGACGATGCTGCAGAGGTTTTTGAGCAGTGGTTCAATGACGCGATGGAAGCGCATGAAGAGGCGGAGCATCAGGCTGTAGTGCAGGCCATTCACGCGCAGCACGAGGCCAACAAGCAGCCTTCCCACCGCAGCCCATGGAAGGGGCGTATGCCGCGCTACGTGCCAAATTTCGCTAAGAAAGAATGACGTTTGCGTCTATTGACGCGCTGCAACAATTGTGGTTTATTGGGTGAAGAAAAATAAGAGGTGAAAAGCCCATGCCCCACATTGACGATGCTTTGGCACAGTCCTTGGACGTTGCCGTCAAAGACCCCCTGTTGCTCAAAACCTTTGCGAAGGAAATCGACGCAGAAGCCAAGCGCCTGTACGCAGGCTTTCGCATTTCGCGTGAACACGCGGAACGAAGAGCGGTGTACGGTGTTCTGCGGGTTGAGGCACAAATGCGAGCGGTTCACAAGAACGCCATCAAGTTTGTGCCTGCGTCCAGTGTGGGGCGTTTTTTGACCAGAGAAGCTCAGCAATCACCAAAAACAAGCCTCGGAGCAGCAAGGAAGATGGCTTTGTGATTTTTCACAATCGCAAGCCATGGTACTGCGTTAAAATACAGGCTGTATTACAGCCTGTATTTTAACGCAGTACCATGCTCTTCACATTGTTTTTAGTTTCAGAAAAATAGTTCTATAATCAATCCACAACTCATCTCTTTTGATGCCATTCACTTGGATTTTCAATTGAGACGAAAAAGCTGCTGAAAGGCGGCTTTTTCACTTTTTAGGGCTTGAAAATAATAATGCCGACTCGCACAGCCGTTTTTGTAGATGGGTACAACCTTTACTATGGGCGCTTGCGAGGCACGCCGTACAAATGGCTTGACTTGGTAGATTTCAGCAATCAACTACTGGCACATCGCGCACAAAACGAAGCCTTGACACGTGTAGTTCTATGCACGGCATACGCAGCAGGCACGTTCGCCACACATGGACAGAATTCCGTGCAGTCTCAGGCGAATTATCACAACGCCCTGAAGGCAAGGCACGACAACCTTATTGACATCACTTACGGTGAACACGCATGGGACAAAAAGGGCACTGTGATGCCAATTTACAATCCAGGAGCACCGTTTGATCGCACACAAACTGTGAGGGTTTGGAAGGTTGAAGAAAAAATGACAGACGTAAATCTTGCCTTGGCCATCTATCGTGAGTGTGCAAAAGGCTTGTGTGATCGTGTCATTGTCATCAGCAACGACCGTGACATAGCGCCAGCGCTTGAGGCAATCAAAATTGATTTTCCTCACATCATGCGTGGCGTAATTTTTCCGTTACCACCCATCAGCACAAGCACGCCTTTGCCACGCCGAAAAAGCGGAACGCTGCAGCAAATGGCAGATTGGAGCATGGAGTCCATTGATGATGCCATGCTGTTGGCAGCTCAGTTACCCAATAAAGTCCCGAATCTCGGCAAGAAAACGATAGTCAAGCCACTTTATTGGTAACTCAACTTCAGCGTTAATTTGTCCGCATCAACTTCTATCAGGAACATTTTCGATGAAATTAAGGATTGTCGTATTCACTTTGACTTATCTGCTGACCGCCACTGGATTTGCTCAAACAAAAGAGCAGCAGTCGCAGATGCGCTGGTCGTTTTACAAAGAAATCAATGATGTCATCTACTCAACGGCTTCGTTTCACAAAAAACCAATCCAAGAGCGGCTAGAACTCATCAAGAAAGCCAAAGCCACGGAAAAGCGTGCAGAGGATGTTTTTAAAAATTCAGCGCGTGAATGTGCTGCAGCTGCTATTGGCGCAAAGTTCTACCTGCTCGATATGCACGATTTGGCCTTGGCACTTGAAAACAAAAAGCCGTTGACGAATTGGGTCGATCTCACTGCAGGCATGTTCAAGGCCGTCAGTTATGGCCAAAGTCTTGCAGAGTGCCGAACAATTCTGCAAACCTTAGATGCGAAGGCAGGCATCAAATAATATTCCGTGATTTTTGTTGCTATGGTCCTTGCAACTCGTGACCCGTTCCCGAGTAAGTATCCCGACTAATCCACCGATTTTGGGCTGTTTTTTGAGAAAAAGACGATCTGAATCATGTACTTAGGATCGGGGTGGAAAATTACCCCATCAGTCACCCCAAAAATTTGAAAAGCCCTTGAGTTCGCTCAGGGGCTTTTTCTTTGGTACTTTTTAAGAACTTTTGCGGTTTAGCCCCCGCAGCTACTGCGTGAGGCGCTATTATATTTGTAGCACTTTCTTGCTTGCCGAGATTATCGCGGCCGTCAGCGCTTGGGTTGCTCCCCTCCGCGAGTGTCCTCCGCCGGCTTTGCCGTCTCCCCCTTTACTTCGCCGAGGGGAGCAACCCAATCACCGCCTGCTGGATGGGAGCTTCTGTCGAAGATCTTATGATGCGTTTTTTTTAGCGATTTTGCCTATTAGCGCCGTAGATACTGCGTGAAGCGCTATTAAATTCAGAGCGTCTCTGTCATGCCGTCATCCGAATCGGAATCGTCACGGGGCCATCGTTAATAAGCGAGACCTTCATGTCTGCGGCGAATTGGCCGGTTTGCACGATGGGGTGTGCAGCGCGCGCTTTTTGTACAAATAGCTCATACAAGCTGCGCCCCTCATCAGGCGGCGCAGCATTCGTGAAACTCGGCCGATTGCCGCCGCTCACATCTGCTGCCAACGTGAACTGGCTCACGATCAGCAGCCCTCCACCCACATCCTGCACCGAACGATTCATCTTCCCAGCTTCATCGCTGAAGATACGCAGCTTCAAAATTTTGGCGAGCATTTTGTCTGCCAGAGCATCCGTATCGCCCCGCTCTACACAGAGCAGGATCAGCAGGCCGTGATGGATTGCGCCTGTGGTTTGACCTTCAACAGTTACACTGGCTTGGGAGACACGCTGGAGGATAGCTTGCATACCTACATTTTCCAAAATAGGAAAACCAAAAACAACATCGCAAAGCAAAAGACTGCACATGCAAGAAGGAAATCTAGCGTCCAATTTTCGGCAATCCTGGCGTGATGAGGTGCAGCTTCAGCCACATAAAGCGGAATGGGATCTCCATTCACTCGCCAACTTTGACTTTGCGAAGTTCTCTGCCCAACTAAAGTCTTTTCTTCACCTGTAAATGGACATACATAGTCCACAGTCGTCGAATACCGAAAACCAATACTCCATTCATATTCGTGCGCTTTCATACCTCGGTAAATACCGAATACCTTAGGTGAGGTCATTTTCTGATGCATCAATCTTCTTGCCCATGCGAATGCTGCTATTGCTAAAGCGGTAAGCATCACACAAATGAGATAAGTGGCAACAGTCTTCATGAGCGTGGCTTAGCTCATAGAAACCTTTGCAAACTTTCTCTTCCCCACCTGCATCACATAAGTCCCCGCGCTGAGTTTGAGGGCTTTGTCGCTGATGGCAGTACCGTTTACTTTGACTGCGCCGCCGTCTATGTGGCGGTTGGCCTCGCCTGTGGATTCTGTGAGGCCTGCGGCTTTGAGGATGGCGCCTATGCCCATCTCTGCTGCGCCTGAGAGCGAGACACTGACTTCTTGAATATCATCGGGCACGCCGCCTTTGCTGCGGTTGATGAAGTCTTGTTCGGCTGCGTCTGCGGCGGCGGCTGAATGGAAGCGCGCAGTGATTTCTTTGGCGAGCATGACTTTGGCTTCTTTGGGGTTGCGGCCCGCTTCCGTCTCACGCTTCAAAGTCGCGATGTCTTCCAAAGATTTGAAGCTGAGCAGCTCATACCAATTCCACATGAGCGTGTCGGAGATCGAGAGCACTTTGGCGAACATGGTGTTCGCGGGCTCGGTGATGCCGATGTAGTTGTTTTTGCTCTTGCTCATTTTGTCGATGCCGTCGAGGCCGACTAGCAAAGGCATGGTGAGGATGCATTGCGGTTCTTGGCCGTATTCTTGCTGCAAGTGCCTGCCCATGAGCAGGTTGAATTTTTGATCTGTGCCGCCGAGCTCTAGATCGCTTTTCAACGCGACAGAATCGTAGCCTTGCATGAGCGGGTAGAGAAATTCATGCACGCTAATGCTCTGGCCTGTGGTGAAGCGTTTGTGAAAATCATCGCGCTCCATCATGCGAGCCACCGTGTATTTAGCAGACAGCTCGATCATGCCGCGTGCGCCTAGGGGATCGCTCCATTCGCTGTTGTAGCGGATCTCGGTTTTCGTGGGGTCAAGCACGAGACTGGCTTGTTTGTAATACGTCTTCGCGTTTTCTTCGATTTGCTCGCGCGTGAGTGGCGGGCGGGTGGAGTTGCGGCCTGATGGGTCGCCGATCATGCTGGTGAAATCGCCGATCAAGAAAATCACGGTATGGCCGAGGTCTTGAAGCTGGCGCATTTTGTTCAATACGACTGTGTGGCCGATGTGCAGATCAGGCGCTGTCGGATCGAGGCCCAGCTTGATCCGCAGCGGAACCCCCGTTTTTTCGCTCTTTTGCAGCTTTTTAAGCCATTCTTCCTGCGGGATGAGCTCTTCGACGCCGCGTAGGCTTACGGCCATAGCGTGTTTCACAGCGTCTGAGACCAGAGTATTACTGGATGCATTCTTAGTTGTAAGTGGTTGATTCATAAGTACTTTCCCGCTCGAAGCAGCTTTGGGCTGCGCTATACTTCGATGCATATTTAGAGACAAATTTTACGTGGCACTCTGCTTGCAGATGAATCGAAGCAGCGCGCTTTTTGAAGATTTTGGGTGACTTTCGAGTTTCACCCGTTTGATGGATTGTAGTTTTGAGTTTTTCGAGTTTGATTTCTGCGGTGTCTGATGCAGCCCATGCTTTGATGCAGGCTGCTCATCGCCATCCACGTCGCGTGCTTGCACTCATCGGCAGCGTGCTGCTAGGCACTGGCGCTACGGCTTTTGCAGTGGCTACGTTCGTGCCTGACCCGAGCAGCGTGCCGGTGCGCCAAATCATTGAAAGCGTTGAGCCTGCCGCGCGCATGCGAGTAGCGCAAACGCTCTTGTCTACCCCCGAACTGATCCCGCCTTTCGTGCTTTACCGCAACGACACCACGCGCGGCAACGACACGGCAGACAGTTTGCTGCGCCGCTTGGGCGTATCCGATGCAGCGGCAGCGCAGTTTATCAAAGGCGATGCTCTGGCTCGTCAAGTTTTGCTCAGTCGCCCTGGCCGCGGTCTGACCGCCGAGGTCGACGCCAGCCATGCGCTCACTAAGCTTGCAGCCCGTTTTACAACTGATGAGATCGCAGGCTTCCAACGCCTCGTGATTGAGCGCAAAAATGGCTCTTTAGTCAGCCGCATGGAAACTGCGTCTCTCGTGGCAAACACGCGCATCGCCTCTGGCACGATCAAATCTTCTTTATTTGCCGCTACTGATGAATCCCGCATTCCAGACGCCGTGGCGGTGCAAATCGCCGAAATCTTCTCAGGCGATATTGATTTCATCCGCGCATTGCGCAAAGGTGATCGATTTAGCGTCGTTTATGAAAGCTTGGAAGCCGATGGCGAGCCATTGCGCTCTGGCCGCGTGCTATCCGCTGATTTTGTGAATGCGGGCAAATCGTATTCTGCTGTGTGGTTTCACGAGAGCGGCGCAAGCAAAGGTCAGTACTACACTGTCGACGGCAACAGCTTGCGCAAAGCCTTCCTCGCCTCCCCGCTCGAATTCTCCCGCATGACCAGCGGCTTCGGTGGCCGCATGCACCCAATTGCCAAGCAATTTCGCATGCACAACGGTGTCGATTACGCTGCGCCCACCGGCACGCCGATTCGCTCAGTGGGCGATGGCATCGTTGAATTCGCAGGCGTGCAGCGCGGCTATGGCAATGTGGTGGAAATTATGCATCGCGATGGCAAGAGCACGCTCTACGCTCACATGAGCCGCATTACCGTGAGCAAAGGGCAGCGCATCTCGCAGGGCGACAACATTGGCGCGGTGGGCTCCACGGGCTGGAGCACGGGGCCACATTTGCACTTTGAATTTCGCGTCAAAGGCGTGCATCATGACCCGATGACGCTGGCGCATGAGAATAATACTGTGCCGCTATCAGCCGCGTCGCGCCCTGCGTTTGATCGCATGGCAAGCCAAGTGCGCCGTGATCTGGCCGCTGCTGCATCGCTCACTTTGGCCAGTGCGCAATAACGACTCAAGGCTTTATATCGGGCTGATGTCCGGCACGTCGATGGATGGCGTCGATGCAGCTTTGGTGGATTTTTCTAAAGCAAAACCGCATGTCGCCTTTGTGGAATCTGCGCCGCTAGCTATTGATTTGAGAGCAAGCCTGATGGCTTTAAACAGCGCGGGCGACAACGAACTGCACACTGCCGCTCTTGCTACTAACGAACTGATGCGTGTGTATGCGCATGCTGTACATGCATTGCTCGCCAAGGCTAACGTTGCGCCA
Organism: Variovorax sp.; assembly: GCA_043720775.1. Classification (GTDB taxonomy): domain Bacteria; phylum Pseudomonadota; class Gammaproteobacteria; order Burkholderiales; family Burkholderiaceae_C; genus JANMDU01. The sequence goes on from JAYSRZ010000062.1 coordinate 7,680, forward strand.
CAAGACATTCGCGCCATCGGCGCACATGGCCAAACCGTGCGCCATCGGCCTCAGATGTTTGATACGACGGGCTACACAATTCAACTGTGCAATCCATCGCTTCTCGCTGAGCTCACAGGGATTGATGTGGTGGCAGATTTTCGCAGCCGCGATGTGGCTGCGGGCGGACAAGGCGCGCCGCTTGCGCCGTTTTTTCATCGGGCTTGGTTTGCACAAAGCAGCGGGGCAGTTGGCGTTTTGAACATTGGTGGCATCAGCAATCTCACGATTTTGCAAGGCGAGAATACGTTGGGGTTTGATAGTGGGCCAGGCAATGCGTTGATGGATTTTTGGATTCACAAGCACACAGGCCAAGGCTTCGATGCAAGCGGCGATTGGGCAGCGAGCGGGCAGATCATTCCTGCGCTGCTAGAACGATTGTTGGCTGAGCCCTATTTCGCATTGCCCCACCCGAAGAGCACAGGAAGAGATTTGTTCAATCCAGAATGGCTTGCCAAACATTTCCATGGCGATGCGAGCGCAAAGCCGCAAGATATACAAAGAACTTTACTTGAATTGACAGCTCGCCCAATTGCCACCTGCTTAAGTAGCTATCAAAAAAATAGCAACCAAGCTTTGGGGGAATTGATCGTCTGTGGCGGCGGCGCATTCAACACTGCGCTCATGCAGCGCTTGCAAGCTCTGCTGCCGGCCACGCAAGTCATCAGCAGCTCAGAGCGCGGTCTGCCACCGCAAGATGTGGAAGCGACAGCGTTTGCTTGGCTGGCTAAGCAATGTGTGGAGCGAATTGCCCTTCCTTTGACGAGCGTCACGGGCGCTCGCGGCTCGCGCATCCTCGGCGGTATCTATCCCGCTTAAATAGTTTTGTCTCGTTCGCCCTGAGCTTGTCGAAGGGTGAGCGCAGAGCTTCGACAAGCTCAGCCCGAACGGAGTAAGAGGTATTCAGCCCGCTTGAACCAGCTCCAAGCGCGGCTCGCGCTTGCTGTCAGTAAACGCAGAATTTGGCGACTGCTCTTTAACTGGCAAGATGCCTTTCGTGTCTTTTCCGCCGCGAAACAGTTCGGCTTGCCGCACCATCAGCTCCCGCAAATCGCCGCATTGCGCTTGCATCGCCCGCATCCAGCTTGCGCCGTTTTGATGCGAGGCGGTGAGCTCTTGCAGCATCATGAGCGGCCTCACTGTGCCTAGCTGCGCGGCAACCGGCATGAGGCGAGCGAGCAGATTAAGCAAGCTCTCACCCAAATGCATGCTCTGCCGTGCGCCATGCGGCATGCCTTGCTGCTCAATAGGCCGCGCATGGGGATTAGCCAGCTGCGCATCAAAGCCAAAGCGGCAAGCCTGAAAACGGTTGTAGCCATACACGCGCGTGGTGGCTAAATCGCCGACAGGTGTATTTTTCTCTGCATCAGAATTGAGCAAATGCACAGCCAGCGTTTGCACTAAAGCGCCCAAAGCAGCGGCCATCTCGACGGTTAAAGGCGTGTCAAAAATCCTCACCTCCACCGTGCCAAATTCAGGCTTAGGCCGAATGTCCCAATAAAAATCTTTCATGCTTTCCACAATACCGTAGCTCACCATTTCGCTGAAATACGCATTGAAATCTTCCCAATCTTTCAAGCGTGGCATATGGCCCGAGAGCGGAAACATCGCCACGGCATGTAAGCGAGAAGTCTCAAACGATGTGTCTTCCCCCTGCGCATAAGGGCTCGCGGCCGATAGCGCGATGAAATGCGGAATGTAGGGCAAGAGCCGCTGCGTCAGCTCAATGGCGAGATCACCCGAGCCCACGCCGACGTGGACGTGCTGGCCAAACACCGTGAATTGCTTGGCCAAATAACCATACAGGCGCGAGACATGCAAGAACCTCTCTGAAGGATAAATGCGCCGCTCGCGCCATAGCGCTGAAGGATGTGCTCCTCCGCCGCTGATGGCGATGTTGAGTTGATCGGCAGCGGCCACTGTGCGGCTGCGTAGCTCGCGCAACTCGCTAAGTAGCGTGGCGTGCTGCGTGTGCACAGAGCTGTTGAGCTCGATCATGCTCTCGGTGATCTCGGGCTTGAAGCGATCAAAGCCATCTTTGCTGCGATGAAGCAGCGCGATCAGATCCGGCGCATCGCGGGCGAGCGTGCCTTCGCGTGCATGCAGGAGTTGAAGCTCAAGCTCCACGCCAAGCGTGAAAGGCTGAGAGGGTGTGAAAGTAAGCATGATTTAAACCCTTTGCATCTGGAGCGACGACGGCTCTGAAGTGTCGATATGCGTGGGCTGCGTGCTGCTGCGGCTGCTCATGCCTGCAATGTCAGGAGCACTAGCTACTTCGCCACTGCGCTGCAAAAGCGTGCGCAGCAAAAGCGGCGAGAGCCAGTCAGAAATCAAGAGCGCGACCACCAAACTACAGCCAAGCAGCGCGTCGGCTTGCATGAGCATCGGCCAAGCCAGCGTGAGCAGCGCGAGCCCCGTCATAGAAAGCGGCTGCATGGCAATACCTAGCAAGAAGCCTTGCTGCCAACGCAAACCTGCCCAGCGTGCAGTCAACGTACACACCATTAGCTTTGCCCCCAAGCGCAGCAGCAAAATGAGCGCCACCAAAGGGATCATCATGCCCAGCGACACATCCGGCGCCGTAAAACGCCCCACGCCTTGCATCCACAATGCCACCAGCGTGAGCGCAGACAGCGCAAAAAGCAGCAGCTGTGCAAGCGAGGTGAGCGCAATTTGCAAGCCCTGCCCTTCGCGCCATGCGGCACCTGAGGGGCTGCGCAGCGAAAGCCCCAGCGCCAAACAAGCCGCCCAAGCCGGCGCACCCCACCACTGAGCCAAGCCCGCGCAAACGCAGGCCGCAGCCACCAAGCCCATGCTGTCGCTGCCGGCATGCAGACCCATCGCATGGCCTGACGAGCCCTGCCCGCCTTGCCCACGATGGGCAAGCAACCGCCCCAGCGCCGCACCTACCGCAAGGCTAGAAATCAGCAGCAAAAGCGGCTGCGCCAAATCCCAGCCGCTTCGTTGGATGATCGGAAAACTTGACCAAATGTTTGATGCTGCACCCGTGGCGTTTGCTGCAGCGTTACTTGTCACGCTGCTGGCCGCGCCCTGCTGCCAGGCCTGCGCGACCACGAGCAAGAGCGGCAAGCACAGCGCTGAGAGCAGTGTATTGATGCCGCTCAAATGCAGCGTGCGCGCGCTGATTTGGCCATCAGCCTGCCAATCAGGCATAAAGCTGGCCAGCACCACGGGCGAGCTGTGCGCTGCCAAAATGCCCGCAATCGATGCCGCTGGCCACGCCAGCCCCAGCATGATCAGCAAACCAGCAATCGCCAACGCTGTAACGACGAATTCGAGCACAGCCGTGGCTGCCAACGCCTTGTTGCGCAGCAGCCAACGCATATCCATGCGCTGCCCCACGGTAAACAACACCCAGCCCAGCGCCATATCAAACAGCCATTGCGTTTGATCCGCGATGGCGGCCAAACTAGTCACATCAAAAAGAGCGAGTGTCGCTAATGCAATCAAGAGCCCACAGCCGCCATAAGCCGTGCTGCGCAAAGCGCCCAAGCGCTGCACGCGATCCGCCACGCGCATCGCCAGCCAAAGCCCAGCACCAATCCAAACGACAGAGGGCATTTGCGCGAGCCATGCGCTCAAAGCTTGCAATGCATCGTCTGCCCATGGCATCCAAGGCTCAAGAGCTTCGCTCAAGCTGTTTCTGATATCCATTAACGAAAAGTTCATCCATTCACGATACCCAGCAGCGCTGTTACACGCCGGTTATGAATGTAAAAGTGGTCAGCAGTTACAGCATGATGCAAACCCAAATGCTATTATTTTCATAGCATTTTGCGCAGTATTGCCGGGCTCAAAAGGCCATTTTTCTTCAAACTTTGTATGTCGCGCTCTGCTTTACCAAGGTAAGCCCTGCCCGAGGTAATCGACAAAGCGGCCATTGTCTTGCGGCGTAAGGTTTGCGATCACTTGCAGAATTTCTTGCGCAGCCAATGCGGGCTCGCGCACATTAAGGCCATTTTTCCCAAATGGCTCAGATAGCGCTGTGTCAATCGTGCCGGGATGCAGGGCAATGCAGCAAGTGCTCTTATTGCGCCTAGCCAGCTCAATTGAAGCGGTTTTCACAATTTGATTGAGCGCCGCTTTGGAGGCGCGATAGCCATACCAGCCGCCTAAAGCGTTGTCTCCAATGCTGCCCACTTTGGCCGAGACGAACACAATTTTTGCATCGCCCTCGCGTGGCAAACGAGGGCAGAAGTGCTTGAGCAGCAAAGCTGGGCCGATCGCATTGATTGCCATCACCTGCGTTAAATAAGCTGCATCCATTTGCGCCAAACTGCGCTCTGGGCCGCTGCCTGCGTTGTGCAAGAAACCGGTGGCCACGATCACGAGGCGAAGCGGTTGATCTGCGCATTGCGTTTTCAACCATTCAGCGCTGTGCGCCATGCTCGCCTCGCTGGTGATGTCAAGCAAAGGCGCATGTTGATCGCTCGCGCTGCGAGAAAGCCCGAGCACTTGGGCAAACGTCTCCTCTTCAACGAGTCGCGCTTTCAGCGCCGCCCCAAGCCCGCCAGATGCGCCTATTACCAGCGCCGTATTGTCGTTATCCGCCATTGCATATCGCCTGTCATCAAAACATGCGTATCATTCTGCATGGAAAATAACAATATTCACAGCGCCACGCTCAATGCCCCATTTATTGCGCCGGGCAGATTCACAGACGCAGCTTCTGCCGTCAAGCAAATTCAAGTCATTTACGACAACAGCCTAGCGCATCTACGCGCAAGCCTAGATGCCTTCGTCGCGGGCACATTGAAACCCGGCCGCGTAAGAGCCTGCTATCCGTTCGTCCGCCTGCGCACGCAAACCCTCACTCGCCAAAGCACAGCGCCAAGGCGCCTGAGCTTCGGCTTCGTGCAAGGCGTGGGCACATTCGAGACGACGATCACGAAGCCAGATTTGTTTGCGCCCTATTTGCTCAAACAAATCGATCTGCTGCTAAAAAATCATGGCGGCGACATCGAAGTTGGCACGAGCAATGAGCCCATCCCGATTCATTTCTCCTTCACCGATCATGATCATGTGGAGGGCAACATCCCGCCAGATCGCCGCGCTCTGATGCGCGATGTTTTTGATCTGCCCGATCTAGCTGCGATGAATGACGATATCGCAAACGGCACATTCGAGCCCGCAGGCCGCGCCATGCCGCTCTCGCTCTTCACAGCACCGCGCATTGATTACTCTTTGCACCGCCTGCGCCACTACACCGGCACGAGCACCGAGCATTTTCAAAACTATGTGTTGCTGACCAACTATCAGTTTTACATCGATGAATTCGTCAATCTTTGTAGAAAAGAAATGGCGAATCCGCAAAGCGAATACATCGCATTCGTCGCGCCCGGCAATGTGGTGATGCGGCGCGTGGGATTAAGCGCAGAAGAGCATGACGCGCTGGGCAAAGAGCCACCGCGTTTGCCGCAAATGCCCGCTTACCATCTCATGCGAAAAGATCACAGCGGCGTCACCATGGTCAACATTGGCGTAGGCCCGGCGAATGCAAAAAATATCACCGATCACATCGCCGTGCTTCGCCCGCATGCTTGGCTCATGCTCGGCCACTGCGCTGGCCTGCGCAACAGCCAAGCGCTCGGGGACTATGTGCTCGCGCATGCCTATGTGCGCGATGATCATGTGCTCGATGAAGATTTGCCGCTCTGGGTGCCGATTCCCGCACTGGCTGAAGTACAAGTCGCGTTGCAGCAAGCCGTGGCCGAAGTCGCGCAATTACCCAAAGGCGAATTGAAGCAACTGCTGCGCACAGGCACAGTGGCAAGCACAGACAACCGCAACTGGGAGCTGCTCGACATGCGCAAACTCAGCCAGCGCTTCAACCAAAGCCGCGCCATCGCGCTCGATATGGAAAGCGCCACAATCGCCGCCAACGGCTTCCGCTTCCGCGTCCCCTACGGCACGCTTCTATGCGTGAGCGACAAACCCCTGCACGGCGAGATCAAGCTCCCCGGCATGGCCAACCAGTTTTATCGTGATCGTGTGGATCAGCATTTGCGGATTGGCATGAGGGCTGTAGAGATACTGCGTGAGCTTGGCGCGGAGCAATTGCACAGCAGGAAATTGCGCAGCTTTGCTGAGGTGGCGTTTCAGTAGACCTGCTATGGCGCAATTAAAGCTCGCTAGATTCGTATGCGTGGTGATGGCATGGGTCGCCATTTGGTTTGCCAGCCTGCCGTGGGTGGGAAATTTAATGAGTGGCAAGTGGCTACAGGTCGAAGGCGTAGTAAAAATTGGGGCTCTGCAGTATTGGAAAGGTCTAAGAGGCAAAGACACCGAGCAACTACATTTGACATACACATATATATGGGAAGGCAAGCAGTACACTGGTTCTCGACCTACTTTAGAGATATCAAGTGACGAAGTGGGAAGCATCTGGCTCAGACAGAATATGCGCGCACCAGGTAGTGTCATTAAAGTTTGGATCAACCCAAACCATCCCGAGCAATCTGTGGTCAACAGAAACATCAACGTACATAAGCATGGGCCTGCTTGGATATTCGCATTGTGCTGCTTCGCAGGTGCGTGGTGGTTCGGTCGTCAGCTTCGTCCTCGCCACTCAATCTATGAAATAGCCATACAAAGCGAACCACGGCGTGTAAACAGCAAGCCCGTCAACTTATTCATATGCGTTAACGTAGTCGCTGCCTCACTCGTCTTATTTTTCACTTATCAAAGCAACATTAGTGCATTTACAGACGGACAACGCAGCCGAGCACTGCAGTATTGCACTGAAGAAAGTAAATCGGTACAGAACCGATCGCAAACTGCTTGCACCAGCACTCCTTAAGGCAAGCATCTTGCCAATCTGCTACGTAATGGGTCTGAAAAAACGAAGCCTGTCGCCAAGGCAGGCTGAGCAAAATTTTCACTCGCATCTGACTCGCTTTCGGGCAAGAGCGCTACACGAAGAAAGGCCTCTGCTTTTTCGGACAAATCACGTGGCAAGCGAGCGGGTAGTGTGAGACGCGAATCGATGCTTAGATCACCACATCACTACAAAAAGATGAGCACTCCGCGCAGATTCTATGCCGGCGATTTGCTGAAATGACCATAAATTTATTGCAAACTTGCCAAACCATCTCTCAAATACGCTATTCGCGCATGAATCACCGGGTTGACCTTGCTGGTTAGAAAATCCAGTTCATCGTCCGTCAAGGCTTGGCGCAATTTCCTTTCTAGGCTTGGAGATGCCGTTTGGATCCGATCTATCAAAGCCTTCATTTCCGACATCAGAAAAGGCAAGGCAACGCCACCTAAGCGCGCCAGCTCGCGCCAATGCTCTGCTACGAGCCAGCCTGCGCGATATTCGCCTAGCAAGCCCATGGAGAGCGTTTGCTCGGGCAGATAGGGCGTGACGCAGATCAAATCGTACAGAGGTGCGGCTTGCCAGCCGTTTTGATAAATGAAAGAATAGTTTTTGGCATGGGCATCTTGGTTGCCAATGAGAAAGTTAAACAACCAAGCTCGTAGATGTGCGCGCCGGGCTAACGCAGGCACGCTTAATCGATCGCAAGCTTTGAAAAAATCTTCTGTGTCGATTCCTGCGCCGTGGCTACCGTATTTCTTCTCGCGCGGCAAATTCATGAGCTGGCAAAGATCGATCTGATGCAAGCGCTGCACGGCCTTGCCGCGCCTTACGCGGTCAAAGCGCTCGACGATCAGCGTGCGCACGCCGCCGAGCGTAGCGATTTGCGTGTTGGCTACATTTAAGCCCACTGCACCAGCTAGCTGAGCGCAGGCGAATTCATTGGCCGGCAAGAATGCAAAGCGTGCATCGGTACTGTCGGGCTTGAAGATGTGTGTGGTGGCGGCGCGGCCTGTAGCGATTTTGTATTGCTGATCTGGATTGCGCTGTTTGGTATCAAACCAGAGCGCGAATTTGTCTTGTGCCCCAGCCAGCGATAGACGCGGCAGACTTTGCTGAGCCTCTTGGCCTTGCTTGGGTGCAAGAGTGAAAGCGATAGCATCGGCACGGCTGCGCGATGCTTGCAAGCCTTCCGCCAATCGCTCAAGTGGCAAATTTTCATAAATGGCAGCTGAGAGAAATTGGCCATCTGGGGTGAGCGCATACGCGCCTGTGAGCTCTTGTCCAAGTGCTGTAAACCAATCGTGATAAGTGCGTGGATAGGGCTTGATGCGTGCAGCCACGCGATCTGCATAAGGCTCTTCTGGCAAATAGTTGATGAAGAAATGCTTAACGGCTTCAGAATCCAAGCGCTGGCCTTTGCTTGCGATGAGATGAGGCGAAAGCGGCAAAGCAGGCGTGTGCTCCATATCGAGCTTCCACTCATTAAAGCGCGGTTCTAGGAAGCCTACGAATTTTTCGTTGCAATACAACTTCATGGGCGCTCACCGTTTTTTTGATGATATTGCTGGGATTTGCGCTGCAAACACGATGCCCAGTTGCGCCGCCACGTGCAAAGCTTTATTGAGCTGAATCGTGGGCTTGCCACCTTCCAAATGGCTTAAAAATGGCACACTTACAGCACACAGTGCAGCCACCTCTGCCTGTGTGAGGCCTGATTTCTTGCGTGCTTGGCGAATCGTTTCACCGAACTCTAGGCTGTTCATAGTTTATTAGATCGTTTAAATTTAATGATATTTTAATCAATATCAATGAAATTTAAAAGAGCTAATAAATTCATCGAGTTTTTAGGTGATTTCCTAAAAATATATTCGATCGAGTATATTTTAATTGAAGCCCGCCATGGATTCGCCCATCCGAATCGCACCTGCTGGTTGCCACGTTGGATTGAACGTCATCGGCATTTCAGGCCACAGCATCACTACCGTCGAACCGAGCAGGAAGCGGCCCATTTCGTCGCCTTGTTTGTATTCGAACTCGCAGGGTTTGTAATTCCACGTCGTCACCTCGGGCAAGCGCGGTGGGTTGACTTGGCCGTGCCAGACGGTGGCCATACTGCCTACGATGGTTGCGCCAACCAACACGTTAACGAATGGGCCGTGAGCTGTGTCGAAGACGCAGACAACGCGCTCATTGCGGGCGAAGAGGCCGGGGACGCCGCGTGCTGTGGTGGGGTTGACGCTGAAAAGATCGCCTGGGACGTAGATCATTTGGCGCAGCGTGCCGGCCACCGGCATGTGGATGCGGTGATAGTCTTTCGGGCTTAAATAGAGGCAGGCGAAATGGCCGCCTTGGAATTCTGCGGCTAGGCTTCTATCGCCTCCGACGAGCGCGATGGTGGAATAACTGTGGCCTTTGGCTTGGAAGATTTGATCTTTTTCTATGCGGCCGAATTGGCTGATTGCGCCGTCTACGGGGCAGATGTAATCCGCTTGCGCTATTGGCCGGGCTCCACTCTTGAGCGGGCGTGTGAAAAAATCGTTGAAGCTTTTGTAGCTGGCGGGATCGGGGTTCAAAGCTTCGGCCATGTTCACGCCGTAGCGCTTGATGAACCAATTGATCGCGGCCGTCGTCGAGCTGCCGCCTTCTGCGGATGCGAGTTTTCCCATGAATTGCGTGAGCAGTTTTTTAGGGAGCAAGTATTGAGGGAGGACGGCTAGGCGATCGGACATGGGCATTGCTTTCGTGTTGCCACAATTTTAGGAGTAAAGCTGGCGCAAAATAGGCGCATGACTTCACCGATTTTTAGAGTTAAGAACCTCAACAAGCACTTTGGCGACAACCATGTCGTGCAAGACCTTAGCTTCGAGATCGCCGCCGGCGAATGCCTCGGCGTGATCGGGCCCAATGGCGCAGGGAAGACGACGACGATTCGCATGAGCTTGGGGCAGACTGCGCCGGATAGCGGCGAGATTGAGATTTTGGGCATGCGCATGCCCAAAGATGCGAGCGCGATCAAAGCGCGGCTCGGTGTGGTGAGCCAGTTTGACACGCTCGATCCAGATTTTTCTTTGGAAGAAAACATCCTCGTCTATGGCCGCTATTTCGGTATGAAGAAAGCGCAGGTCGAGCCGCGCATTCCAAAATTGCTTGAGTTTGCATCGCTTACGAGCAAAGCGAAAGCTAAGCCGGGCGAGCTCTCGGGCGGCATGAAGCGCCGCTTGTCTCTTGCTCGCTCGCTGGTCAACGATCCTGATCTGCTGCTGCTCGATGAGCCCACCACAGGCCTCGATCCGCAGGCGCGGCATCTGATGTGGGAGCGGCTGCAAACGCTCACTGCGCAAGGCAAATCGATTCTGCTCACCACACACTTTATGGACGAAGCCGAGCGCCTGTGCCATCGCCTGCTCGTGATTGATCATGGCAAGAAGATTGCAGAAGGCCGGCCACGCGAATTGATTGCGCAGCATTTGGAGCCGGATGTGTTGGAGGTATATGGCGTGGGGGCGCTGGCTCTGCAACATGAAAGCTCAGTCACGCAACATGCGGCGCGCGTGGAGGTGAGCGGGGAGACGCTGTTTCTCTACACCCGCGATTCCAAGCCGATGCTCGCTGCGCTGCAAGCCTTTCCGATGCTGCGCACGCTGCATCGCCCGGCCAATTTAGAAGACTTGTTTTTAAAGCTCACTGGGCGGCAGATTCGGGAAGATGGTTGAAAGCAAAAACTATCAATTCGATAGCGCCTCGCGCAGGTTCTATGCCGTCTAACTGCCAAAAACACTTGAAGAATTTAAAGAAACATGTCCACTAGCCTCTCATCCTCCATCTGGCGTATGCCAAGTATCTCTACTCGCTGGTGGCCTGTTTTCCTGCGCAATCTGCTCGTGTGGCGCAAGCTATTTTGGCCAAGCCTCTTAGGCAACACCGCAGATCCACTCATCTCGCTTGTGGCTTTTGGCTACGGGTTGGGCACGCTGGTGGGCGCTGTGCAATGGCAGGGCACAGCGATGCCGTATCTCGTGTTTGTTGCCAGCGGCTACATGTGTACCAGCGCGATGAATGCTGCGAGCTTTGAGATTTTGTACTCCGGCTATTCGCGCATGGCCGTGCAGAAGACTTGGGATGGCATCATGAATGCGCCGATCACTTTGGATGACGTGGTGCTCTCCGAGCTGCTCTGGGCCACGTTCAAAGCCGTGTTCACCACGCTGGCGATTCTTTGCGTGATGGCGGGCTTGGGGATCGTGAAGCACCCACAGGTATTGCTCGCTTTGCCCACCGTGGCCATCGTCGCGTTCAGCTTTGCCTGCATGGGATTGATCTTCACGGCACTGGCCAAGGGCTACGATTTTTTCACCTACTATTTCACACTCTTCCTCGTGCCCATGACATTCACCAGCGGCGTGTATTTCCCGCGCAGCCAGTTGCCCGCTTGGCTGCAAACGATCACGGATTTTTTGCCGCTCACAGCAGCGGTGGAGCTCGTGCGCCCGCTCTTCATCGGGCAGATGCCAGAGTCACCTTTCAAGCATCTCGCCATCCTGCTGAGCTTCGGCGCATTGGCGCTGTGGATTGGCCTCGCGCTGATTCGCAAGCGATTCAAAGCGTAAAGCAACTTACAATGCCGAAAATTTATCCATCATTCCAATGAACACAACCCCCGACATCACACACATCGCACCGCGCGATAAAGCTGAAATTTTGGCGCAGGCGCTGCCCTACATTCGCAAGTTTCACGGCAAG
>JAYSRZ010000063.1:0-19201 GCA_043720775.1 Variovorax sp.
AAGCTGAGGAATATCAGTGGCAATGTAGCGGATCACGCAGGCATATGTGCCGCGCTGCTTCATCGCAGAAATTCGGAAATTGCCCACGCCCGGCAGCTCGTGTGCCATGTTGAGCTCGTTGGTTTCTTCCAGCTCTTCGATGCGAGTCGGCGGCAACACCTCAGCCAGCAAACCTTTCACCGCGTCAGCCGGCAGCGGCTGGCTGTTGATCGGCACAGATTGGCCATTGATCTTGATCGTTGCAGGCGCGTAGGCAGAGAGGTACACATCCGAGGCCTTTTTCTCGGCCATCAGCTTCAAAATCCGTTCCATCATCGCCATGATTTACACCTTGTTCGTTGTTTGATTGCTATTAAAAGAGAAGCGCTTCACGCAGTATCCACGGGTTCAAAATGCCTAAAACGTTTAAAATCAATAGCTTCAGCGGATTGATTTTGCTCGCAATTCAATCGCGCAGCAAGTCATTCAGCGATGTCTTGGCGCGAGTCTGCGCATCCACCTTCTTCACGATCACAGCGCAATACAGCGAGTATTTGCCGTCTGCCGATGGCAAGTTGCCCGCCACCACAACGGAGCCCGCAGGCACGCGGCCATAATGCACTTCGCCCGTAGCCCGGTCATAAATCTTCGTACTTTGGCCGATGTACACGCCCATCGAAATCACGGAATTCTCTTCCACGACAACGCCTTCAACGACTTCAGAGCGCGCGCCGATAAAGCAGTTGTCTTCAATGATGGTGGGGCCCGCTTGCAATGGTTCGAGCACGCCGCCAATGCCTACGCCGCCAGAGAGATGCACGTTTTTGCCGATCTGAGCGCATGAGCCGACAGTGGCCCAGGTGTCGACCATGGTGTTTTCATCAACGTAGGCACCAATGTTCACATATGAAGGCATGAGAATCGCGCCTTTGGCGATATAGCTGCCTCGGCGAGCTACAGCCGGCGGCACGACGCGCACGCCAGTGGCTTTCATCTCTTCAAGCGTGAGATGCGCGAATTTGGTTTTCACTTTGTCGTAGAAACCCAGATCGCCGGCTTTGACGATTTCGTTGTCGTTCAAGCGGAAGGAAAGCAACACGGCTTTCTTGATCCACTGGTGCACCGTCCATTTACCCACGGATTCACGGGTGGCCACGCGAAGTTGGCCTTTGTTCATTTGGCTGATGACGTGATCGACTGCTTCTTTGATCTCCGCTGGAGCCGATGTGGGGGAGAGATTGGCGCGGTTGTCCCAGGCGGTGTCGATGATGGTTTGGAGTTGTTGGGTCATGATTTACTTGTTTAGATTGGAAAGATTAAATGCCGGACGCGAAAGGCGCGAAAGTTACGCGAAAGACGCGAAAAAGAAAGTCAGAAAAATTCAAAACGATCTTTCATCGTCAAAGCGGCTGTTGGTATTTTCTGCGACTTTCGCGTAACTTTTGCGTCTTTCGCGTCCGGAAGTTGAATTTGTATTTGATCCTAAGCACGCTAAAAAGTATTTTTTCGCACAAATTCAGCCATCCGCTGCGCAGCTTCCAAGCACTCTGCAGTTTCTGCCACAAGTGCCATGCGGATGTAGCCTGCGCCGGGGTTGTGACCGTTTTGCTCACGAGCGAGATAGCTGCCCGGCAGCACGGTGACGTTGTATTGCGCCATGAGCTGCGCGGCGAACTCGGTGTCTGACCCGCCGCACACATTCGCTGGTACTTTTGCCCAAAGGTAAAAAGCCGCATCCGGCAGCTTTACATCGAGCACTTGCATGAGCACCGGTGTAACCTGCGCGAACTTGGCGCGATATTGCTCGCGATTGGCAATCACATGCGCTTCGTCGTTCCAAGCCGCCGCGCTGGCCGCTTGGATGGTGTGGCTCATGGCACTGCCGTGATACGTGCGATACAGCAGAAATTGTTTCATCAAAGCCGCATCGCCGGCGACGAAGCCGCTGCGCATACCGGGCGCATTGCTGCGTTTGGAAAGAGAGGTCATCATGACCAAATTTTTGAAATCGCGGCCTAATTTTGTCGCAGCTTCTAGCCCGCCGAGCGGCGGCTCCTCGCGAAAATAAATCTCGCTGTAGCACTCGTCAGACGCGATCACGAAGCCGTATTGGTCTTGCAGCGCAAAGAGTTTTTTCCACTCATCAAGCGTCATCACAGCACCCGTGGGGTTGCCTGGCGAGCAGACGAAGAGCAGCTGCGTTTTGGCCCACACATCAGATGGCACGCTGCCCCAATCGACTGCGAAATTGCGCTTCGGATCGCAGGGTGCAAAGTGCAATTTCGCACCTGAGAGCAGGGCTGCCCCTTCGTAGATTTGATAAAACGGATTCGGGCTGATCACCACGGCGTCTTTGCTTGGATCAACCACCGTTTGCGTGAGAGAGAAGAGCGCTTCACGTGAGCCGTTCACAGGCAGGATTTGTGTGATTGGATCGACACTCACGTCATAACGCCGTTTGAGCCAAGCCGCGCAAGCTGCTTTGAGCACCGGCTCGCCGCCCGTGGCTGGGTAAGCTGATAAGCCTTTGAAATTCGCATCCAAGGTTTCTTTGATAAACAACGGCGTGGCGTGCTTTGGTTCGCCAATGCCAAGGCTCACGGGTTTGTGAGCAGGCGAGGGTGTGATGGTGGCAAACAACTGGCGCAGCCGCTCGAAAGGGTAGGACTGGAGTTTCTGAAGCAGGGGATTCATGCATCTGATTATCGCGGGTGATCGGCTTTTTATTTACTTAGCTCCCCTGCGAGCCGCACTTTCGCTAGACGCTGTTTCGCTTTGACGCAAACCACTCGTCTGCCACGTGATGTGCGCGAAAAAGCCGAGGATGGCGCCTTTCTTTCGTGTGGTGTTCTTAGCCACAAGCCCCGAGCTGCGATCTTTTGTAGCGTTCGGTGCGTGATTGGCCGCGCTCGAACAGCGAAAGGCTTCGTTTTTTCACGCCCACCACGTATCGGGTGAATTTGGTTGGCGCGTCGTTGCTCACTATGAATATAGTAGCGTCTCACGCAGTAAATACAACGTCTAGCTGCCTAAAACGCTTAAAAAATCCGAAACGACGTGCCAACAATAGTTATCCGCTGCGTGATGGGTCTGAAAAAAGTATTTCTTTCTCAGTTGTGCGCCGCGAATCAAGCAAAGATCGCAACAAAACATCGCAGCTCGACAAAACATGCAGCGAGTCGTGAAAAGAAAGAAATACGCTTTTTCGGGCACGACATGGAGCAGTCGAGCAGCGTGCATGAAGGCGAAGCGGTAGTAAAGCAAGCGTCATAGAAAATACCGCCCAAAATCAGGGCCTAGGGCGTTGCTCTCTTCCCCGAATTCCCGTCTTGTGGCACAGTGCAGTGCATGAGATTTTCTGACCTCCGCTTTCTTCTGGCTTTGATCCTGCCCGCGCTGAGTGCCCTTGGGTTGATCCTTGCACCGCAAAACGCATTTATCTCCACGCTCATCGTATGGTTTAGCTTTGCTATTCTTGAAACCGTGCTTCCAAAAACCTCGCCTGCTCCCGTGGCAGATACCGATGCAAAAGGGTATTTTCAATGGGTATTGCGGCTTTATGTCCTGCTGCAAATGGGTTTGATTGCACTCGGTGCATATGCTGCGGCGCATTCCGAATGGCTGGTGGTTTTGGGCATTGCTTTCGCTGTGGGCTACATCACGGGCGCTCAAGGCATTACCTTTGCCCACGAGCTAGGCCACAGTAAATCAAAAATGGATCGCTTTTGCGGCTGGGCTTTGATGACTTCAGTGTGTTACGGGCACTTTATGGTGGAGCATTACCGGGGGCATCATCCTCGCGCGGCCACTTTTGATGATGCAGCCACTTCGCGCTACGGCGAAAGTTTTTATCGTTTTCTACCGCGCACGCTCTGGGGCAGTTTGTCTAGCGGCTGGAAGCTCGAAGCTCAGCGCTTAAAACAGATGAAAAGCGCTTGGGTTCGCAGCCCACTGCTGTGGAGCGCGATGGCATCATTTGCCTTAGCTGCATTGCCAGCTTTGATGCTTTTTAGCCCACTGCCCTTCGTATTTACCGCAGTAAGCGCTATCAAAATAGTAGCGTTCTTCATCGCGCAATCCATCATCGCCTTCACGCTTTTGGAGTTAGTCAACTACATCGAGCATTACGGCTTGCAGCGCAATGTGGACGGCAGCAAGCGCGAAGCTTTCGGCAAAATGCACGCTTGGAATGCCGATCACATCATCACCAACAGCCTGCTGGCCAACTTGCAGCGCCACTCAGATCATCATATGCACGCCTGGAAGCCCTATGCGACTTTGCAAGACACGCCGGAGGGCCCGCGCTTGCCCACGGGCTACGCAGGCAGCATTATTTTGGCCGCGATCCCACCGCTTTGGTTTGCACTGATGCATCCAAGGCTAGAGACGTTGAAGTTAAATTCATCGAATGCTTCGCTAAGTGCCTGAAAAGCCTTTATAATCAAAGCATTACACCCAAACGGGCGTTTTGCCGAACGCCCGTTTTTTTATGCCCGAACGCTTTTGCCTCGGATGTTTTTGCGGGTGTACTTTTGAATACACATGTCCGCCAATTTGCAAACCACAGTCAGCCAAACCGTCACGGGTCTTGGCTACGTCCTCGTTGAGATCGAACGCTCAGCGGGCGGATTGCTGCGCATCACGATAGACCATCCTTGGGCAATGGGACAAGAAGAAATTTTGGTGGCTGTTGAGGATTGTGAGCGAGTGACTCGTCAACTCCAGTACGTGCTTGAAGTAGAAAACGTGGATTACAACCGCTTAGAAGTAACCTCGCCGGGCATTGATCGGCCGCTGCAAACTGAGAGTGATTTTGAGCGGTTTCAAGGCGAGATTGTTGATGTGACTTTGAAAGTTGCGATTGGCGCGGATGTGGCTGCCAAGGGAGTGGCTGATGGCGCGGAAGCCGTGAGCGCAAATCGCAAGAAATTCCGTGGCACGCTGAGCAAATCGCTCTCTGGTGGCTGGCAAATCGAGCTTGAGAATGAAGCCGCTAAGCCGCTCAAGCCCGGTGCAAAAGTGTCGAAGAAAAGATTGAATGCACCTGCCACTGTGATGGGCTTCACACTAGACGAGCTAAAAGACGCGCGTCTGGCACCGATTGTTGATTTCAAAGGCCGGCGTGGCAAGGCTTCTCTAAACGAGAACGCTCTAGCCTCGCAGGCCGCATAAATGTTTTTTATTTTTAGAACTCTGGAACAAGGAGAAAACCTATGAACCGCGAAATGTTGATGTTGGTAGACGCGATTTCCCGCGAAAAAAGCGTGGAAAGCGAAACTGTTTTTGGTGCGCTTGAGGCCGCGTTGGCTCAAGCTAGCAAAAAAATCTATGCCAATGAAGGCCACGGCGAGGTGGAAATCCGAGTCACGATGGATCGCGAGACAGGTGACTATGAAACCTTCCGCCGCTGGCTTGTGGTGGCTGACGATCAAGGTTTGCAAAACCCTGATGCTGAAGAAATGCTGATGGATGCGCTGGATCGCGTGACTGACGTGGAGCCGGGCGACTACATTGAAGAGCAAGTTGATTCTGTGCCGATTGGCCGCATTGGCGCGCAAGCAGCCAAACAAGTGATTTTGCAAAAAATCCGCGATGCCGAGCGCGAGATTTTGCTCAATGATTTCATGAGCCGTGGCGAGAAGATTTTTGTGGGCACTGTGAAGCGCGCTGACAAAGAAGGCTTGATAGTCGAGAGCGGCCGCGTCGAAGGGCGCTTGAAGCGCTCCGACATGATCTCGAAAGAAAATTTGCGTACGGGTGACCGCGTTCGCGCCATGATCATGGAAGTCAACACCGAGCTGCGCGGCGCGCCGATCATCCTCTCGCGCAGTGCGCCTGAGTTCATGATTGAGCTGTTTCGCAATGAAGTGCCTGAGATTGAGCAAGGTTTGCTGGAAATCAAATCTTGCGCACGAGACAGCGGCTCTCGCGCGAAGATTGCTGTATTGTCGAACGATAAGCGCGTTGATCCGATCGGAACATGCGTTGGCGTGCGCGGCTCGCGCGTGAATGCCGTGACGAATGAGCTGGGCGGCGAGCGTGTGGATATCGTGCTGTGGAGCGAAGATCCAGCGCAATTCGTGATTGGCGCGCTGGCGCCAGCCAACGTGTCTTCTATCGTCGTTGACGAAGAAAAGCATGCGATGGATGTGGTGGTGGACGAAGAAAATCTGGCGATTGCGATTGGCCGAGGCGGCCAGAACGTGCGCTTGGCTTCCGAGCTCACCGGCTGGAAGATCAACATCATGGATGCCAACGAGTCGGCAGAAAAACAAGCCGGCGAACAAGGCTCGATTCGCGCGCTCTTCATGAGCAAGCTGGATGTGGATGAAGAGATTGCCGATACGCTGATTACCGAAGGCTTCACGTCGCTTGAAGAAGTGGCTTATGTGCCGCTGCAAGAGATGTTAGAGATCGAAGGCTTTGACGAAGACACGATCAATGAGCTGCGCACGCGTGCAAAAGATGCGCTGCTCACCATGGCGATTGCTAAGGAAGAGTCTGCAGAACCTGTGAGCCAAGATTTGCATGATTTTGAGTTTAATGGCCAAGCGCTGCCGGGTGAGTTGATCGTCAAGCTCGCTGCTGGTGGCGTAAACACACTCGATGATTTGGCGGATTTGGCGATTGATGAATTGACCGAGATCACCGGCCAAGATGAGACTGAAGCCAAGGCGCTCATCATGAAAGCGCGTGAACACTGGTTCACTGAAGATGATGAGGCAACGACTAGCACAAGCGCTAGCAGCACCAATTCTGCCACCCCCGCTTCCCCTGCTGCCGCAGCGTAAAGATCATGGATACCCTAACAAATGTCAAACACCACAGTCTCCGAGTTTGCAACCGAACTCAAGAAACCCGTCGACACATTGCTTGAGCAGCTGAGGGGCGCAGGCGTGCCCAAAGCTGCTGCCAGCGATGTGCTGACCGACAGCGATAAGCAAAGCTTGCTCAGCTTCTTGCAGACCAGCCACGGCACGGCTGCAACAGGCGAGCGTAAGAAAATCACGCTCACCAAGAAATCAACAACTGAGATCAAGCAAGCCGATGCCACCGGCAAAGCGCGCACGATTTCTGTGGAAGTGCGCAAAAAACGCACATTTGTGCAACGTGATGAAGAAGCCACTGCTGCGCCAGTCGCTGCGCCTGAACCGGAAGCGGTTCATGCGCCCGAGCCACAAGCTGCTCCCGCACCCGCTGCGCCATTGATCAACGATGCGGAACTTGCGCGCCGCGCTGAAGAAGCCCGTCGCCAAGCGGAATTTAACCAACGCATGGGCCAAGAGGCCGATGCGCGCCGCAGTGCTCAAGGCACGCGCGGCAAGGTGCAAGAGACTGATGCTGTTTTAGGAGAAAAACAGCCATTTCCCTTTATAGAAGCTGCGCCAAGCGCTATTGAAACCGTAGCAATCGTTGCGGAAGTCGTGGCGGCTCCGGTTGTGCTCACCGCAGAGCAACTCGCCACTAACGAAAAAACCCGCATCTCCGAGCAAGACGATCGCCGCACCAAAGCCTTGGCCGAAGCGCAAGCGATTCGCACGATGATGAGTGCACCGAAAAAAGTGCTCGTTGCTAAAAAGGCTGATGAGCCCAAGCCAGCTGCTGTGAAAGGCACGCTGCACAAGCCAGCCGTTGGCGCGAAGAAAGCCGATGGTTCGCCTGTGGTGATCGCTGGCGCGCCAGGCGCAGGCGGCAAAAAAACCGAAGTCAAATCCGAAAAACTCTCTTCTAGCTGGGGCAAAGATGCCGATGGCAAGAAGAAAGAAATCAAAACACGTGGCGATGCATCAGGCGGCGTGGGTCGCAGCAATTGGCGCGGTGGCCCGCGCGGTAAGCGCGGCAGAGATGATCGGGATCAGCGTGATGATCAAACGCCTCAGGCTCCAGTTGAAGCGCGCGTTCTAGAGATTCACGTGCCAGAGACGATCACGGTGGCTGAGCTTGCACACAAGATGGCTGTCAAGTCATCTGACTTGATCATGAAGTTCATGAAGCTCGGTCAAATGGTCACGATCAACCAAGCGCTTGATCAAGATACCGCAATGATTTTGGTCGAAGAACTCGGCCACAAAGCCGTGGCTGCTACGCTGGATGATCCAGAAGCATTCACCACCGAAGAGGCTGGTGAATTCTCTGCTGAATTGCTGCCGCGCGCGCCAGTCGTCACTGTCATGGGTCACGTTGATCACGGCAAAACTTCACTGCTCGACTACATCCGCCGCGCAAAGGTTGCCTCCGGCGAAGCAGGCGGTATCACGCAGCACATCGGCGCGTATCACGTCGAGACGCCGCGCGGCATGGTCACTTTCCTCGACACGCCCGGCCACGAAGCATTTACGGCCATGCGGGCTCGCGGCGCGCAAGCTACTGACATTGTGATTTTGGTGGTTGCAGCGGATGACGGCGTGATGCCGCAAACCAAAGAGGCCATCAAGCATGCAAAAGCTGCAGGTGTGCCGATTGTGGTGGCGATGAATAAGATTGATAAGCCTGATGCCAATCCAGAGCGCGTCAAAGGTGAGTTGGTGACGGAAGAAGTGATTCCTGAGGAATTCGGCGGCTCATCGCCTTTCGTGCCCGTCTCAGCACGCACCGGCCAAGGCATCGATGATTTGCTGGAGCAAGTGCTCTTGCAGGCTGAAGTGTTAGAGCTGAAAGCGCCGGTTAAAGCGATGGCCAAGGGCCTCGTGGTGGAAGCGCGCCTCGACAAAGGCCGTGGCGCTGTGGCGACGGTGCTTGTTCAATCTGGCACGCTCAATGTGGGCGATGCTATTTTGCTCGGCGCAACGTATGGCCGCGTGCGCGGTATGTTGGATGAGAACGGTCAAAGCATCAAATCTGCTGGCCCATCGATTCCCGTGGAGATTCAAGGCTTGGCTGAAGTGCCGTCTGCTGGTGATGAATTCACTGTGATGCTGGATGAGAAACGTGCGCGAGAAATCGCCACGTATCGCGCTGGCAAATACCGCAGCACGAAGTTGGCTAAGCAGCAAGCATCGAAGCTGGAGAATATGTTCACCGACATGACTTCCGGTGAAGTCAAAATGGTGCCCATCATCATCAAATCCGACGTGCA
Organism: Variovorax sp.; assembly: GCA_043720775.1. Taxonomy (GTDB): domain Bacteria; phylum Pseudomonadota; class Gammaproteobacteria; order Burkholderiales; family Burkholderiaceae_C; genus JANMDU01. Next base: position 9,056 of record JAYSRZ010000063.1, read on the forward strand.
GGGCTCACAAGAAGCATTGGCCACTTCGCTGCTCAAGCTCTCTACGCCTGAAGTCAAAGTGCAGATCGTCTATGCGGCGGTCGGCGGCATCAGCGAAAGCGATGTGAATTTGGCGATTGCATCCAAGGCTGTGATCATCGGCTTCAATACGCGAGCCGATGCCGGCGCGCGCAAGACAGCCGAAGGCAATGGCATCGATATTCGTTACTACAGCATCATTTATGACGCGGTGGACGAGTTGAAACTCGCCATGAGCGGCATGCTCACGCCCGATAAGAAAGAAGAAATCATCGGCACGACGCAAATCTTGCAAGTGTTCAAAGTCAGCAAGATCGGCTCAATTGCGGGTTGTATGGTTACCAGCGGTGTGGTGCGCCGCACAGCGCGCCTGCGCTTGCTTCGCAACAACACGGTTATCTACACGGGCGAGCTCGAATCACTCAAGCGCTTCAAAGACGATGCAAAAGAAGTCAAAGAAGGCTTCGAATGCGGCTTGAACATCAAAGGTTACAACGATATCCAAGAAGGCGATGTGTTGGAGTTCTTTGAGATCAAGGAAGTGGCGAGGACTTTGTAGGCTTCATAAGATTTTAAGAACACGGGAGACACGAAAACACACGGAAGTCACGGAAAACTCAAAATGCCTTTTCTGTGTCTTCCGTGAAACCTCAGTGACTTCCGTGTTCTAAAAACTCTTAACCAGCCAATACGTATGCCAAAAAAACACAGCTCCACCCCCAATCGCGGTATCCGCGTGGGAGACCAGATCCAGCGGGATTTGGCGGAGCTGATCGCGCGCGAATTGAAAGATCCGCATGTCGGCATGGTCACGATCAATGCAGTGCAAGTGACGCCCGATTACGCGCATGCCACCGTGCATTACAGCTTGCTCACTGGTGATCCGGAAGAGACGCAAGCTGCGCTCACGCGCTCTGCGGGTTTCTTGCGCAACGGTTTGTTCAAGCGCCTGCACATTCACACTGTGCCCACCTTGCATTTCCTGTTTGACCGCACTACCGAGCGTGCTGCTGATATGAATGCGTTGATTGCCAAGGCTGTGGCCTCGCGCGCCCAAGACGCGGAGAGCTAGCATGACATTAGCACCACGAGTACGGGTCGTGAGGCGCCCTGTACACGGGGTGCTTCTTCTTGATAAGCCGCTAGGTTTGTCGAGCAACGACGCGCTTCAAAAAGCCAAATGGCTGCTGCGAGCTGAGAAAGCGGGCCACACTGGCACGCTCGATCCGCTAGCCACCGGCGTGTTGCCGCTGTGCTTTGGTGCGGCGACGAAGTTTTCAGCATTGCAATTGGATGCAGTGAAAACTTATGAAGCTACGGCAATTCTTGGCATCAAAACATCCACTGGCGATGCTGAAGGCGCCGTGATCTCGCAGCGCGAAGTTAACGTCACGCAAGCTGATCTGGATCGTGTGCAAGAGCAGTTCACTGGCAAAATCTCGCAAATCCCACCGATGCACAGCGCTTTAAAGCGAGACGGCAAGCCACTCTACGAATACGCTCGCGAAGGCATCGAGCTAGAGCGTCAGCCACGTGACATCACAATTTTTAAGTTAAATGTGCAGTTCGCCGGCATACAACCTGCGCAGAGCGCTATCACTATCGTAGCAAAGGTGAGCAAAGGCACCTACATTCGCACATTGGGCGAAGACATCGGCGAAGCACTGGGCTGTGGCGCGCATCTATCAAGCTTGCGCCGCATTGAAACTGGCGGGTTATTGATTGAAAAATCGCTCACACTCGCGCAGCTCGAAGCTTTGACCGACGATGAGCGACTCGCAGCCGTGCAGCCCGTAGCAAGCCTTTTGGCAGGTCACACAGAAGTCACGCTAGACAACGACAATGCAGGCAGATTTTTAAGTGGCATGCGCCGTCGCACCGAGCTTGCCGATGACGATCACGTCGCCGTGTACGCAGAAAAAGAGAGAGACAAACCGCGTGCGCTGCTCGGCAGCGCACACATCAAAGCAGGCGAGCTGATCCCAACACGCCTGCTATCCCCAATCGAAGTATCCCAATCGCTGGCTCAGGGTTCTTTTGAGAAGCCAGCGCAACCCGTTTTGAGTTAAAAAGGAAAGTCATCATGACCCAACAAATCCGCAACATCGCCATCATCGCCCACGTTGACCATGGCAAAACCACGCTGGTGGATCAGCTACTCCGTCAGTCTGGCACATTCGCCGCTCACGAGCAGCTTGAGACCTGCGTGATGGACAATAACGACATTGAAAAAGAGCGGGGCATCACGATTTTGGCGAAGAATTGCGCCGTGAAGTGGAACGACACACACATCAATATTGTGGACACCCCGGGCCACGCGGACTTCGGTGGCGAGGTGGAGCGCGCGTTGTCGATGGTGGACGGCGTGGTGCTGCTTATCGACGCACAAGAAGGCCCGATGCCGCAAACACGCTTCGTGACGAAGAAGGCGCTGGCTCTGGGCTTGAAGCCCATCGTTGTGGTCAACAAGGTAGACAAGCCTGGTGCAGATCCCCAAAAAGTGGTCAACCAAGCCTTCGATTTGTTTGACAAATTGGGCGCAACGGACGAGCAGCTTGATTTCCCAGTGGTGTATGCCTCGGGCCTGAATGGCTGGAGTTCGCTAGAAGAAGGCGAGCAGGGCGCTCAGTGGGGCAAGGATATGACGGCATTGTTTGACACTGTGCTGAGCCATGTGAAGCCACAAGCCGGCGACCCAACAGCGCCGCTGCAATTGCAAATTTCTTCGCTCGATTACTCCACCTTCGTGGGCCGCATCGGCGTGGGCCGCATCACCGCTGGCACGATCAAGCCGATGATGGATGTGATTGTGGCAGAGGGCACGGATGGCAAAAGCATCAAGGGCCGCGTCAATCAAGTGCTCAAATTCCAAGGCTTAGATCGCGTGGTTGCCACGTCTGCCGGCCCCGGCGATATCGTGCTGATCAACGGCATTGAAGGTATCGGCATTGGCGTGACAGTCACTGATCCACTCAATCCGAATCCGCTGCCGATGCTCAAAGTCGATGAGCCGACGCTGACGATGAATTTCTGCGTGAACACTTCGCCACTCGCAGGCCGTGAAGGTAAATTCGTCACGAGCCGCCAAATCTGGGATCGCCTGCAAAAAGAGCTGCAATCCAACGTGGCGCTGCGCGTCAAAGAAACCGATGAAGAAGGCATCTTTGAAGTCTGCGGCCGAGGCGAATTACACCTCACGATTTTGCTGGAAAACATGCGCCGCGAAGGCTACGAATTAGCCGTCTCCAAGCCGCGTGTCGTGTTCCGTGAAGTCAATGGCGAGAAGCATGAGCCGATTGAATTGGTGACAGCCGATGTGGAAGACCAACATCAAGGCGGCGTGATGCAAGCCTTGGGCGAGCGCAAAGGTGAGCTGGTCAACATGGAGCCCGATGGCCGAGGCCGTGTGCGCCTCGAATACCGCATTCCAGCGCGTGGCCTGATCGGCTTCACCACAGAATTTTTGAACTTGACGCGGGGCTCCGGTTTGATCGCCAATATTTTTGACAGCTACGAAGCGCATAAAGGCGAGATTGGCAGCCGTAAAAACGGCGTGCTCATCTCGATGGACGATGGCGAAATTTTCACCTATGCATTGGGCAAGCTCGATGATCGCGGCCGCATGTTCGTGCGCGCCAACGATCCCGTGTATGAAGGCATGATCGTCGGCATCCACAACCGTGACAACGATCTCGTGGTGAATGCCACCCGCACCAAACAGCTCACCAACTTCCGCGTGAGCGGCAAAGAAGACGCGATCAAGATCACGCCCCCAATTCAGCTCACGCTTGAATACGGCGTGGAATTCATCGAAGACGACGAGCTGGTCGAGATCACGCCAAAATCCGTGCGCCTGCGCAAGCGCTTCTTGAAAGAGAATGAGCGTAAGCGTGCAGGCAAGAGCTGATGCATGTTTGAAATTTATACAACGGAAAAAATTTTCGTAGTATAAATTTCACTCGAAATCATGATGCTGCAGAACAGCTCCTTTGACGCGGAAGCTGCCGTTAATGCGGTGAAGTTCAAGGGTGATTTAGTCGCGCAAGCTAAATCAGTCGCCGCCTCGCCGATGCAGCTTGAGTTTGCTCGACTGCTTGCCAGCGTTGAGCAAATGGGCGCTGAGTTGCACACTCTTGACGCCTTGCATAGCCAATACAGAGCCAAATTTGGCAGCACTTTGCCGCAGCGCCAAGCGGAGCAGGATACGCTGCAGCGGCAAATGGTGGTGTTTTTGCATGAGCGATTGCAGCGGCCAGAAGCTGAGCCTGTTAAATCTTTGACGGCGAGCAACCGCAAAGCGATTGGCCGCATCATCGTCTCGTTCAGTATTGCGCAGGCCATGCATGGTGATGCGCAGATGCGACTAATACATGATCTCTACAGCGATGAGACAGTAGGGCAGCAAGATGAAATGCAGTTGGATGAGATGCGCGAGCTGCTTTCTCAAATGGGTATTGAATTGCCTGAATTAAGCGACAAAGCCAACGCTTCCGAGCAAGCCAAGGCAGCGCTTGATGCAATACGCGCGCAGATGCTCAAAGCCCAAGAAGTGGAAGATCTGCGCCAAGCCAAGAGAGATCAAAAGCGTGCGGATCGAAAGGCGGAGAAAGCCAAAGTTGATCCGAAAGCGCAAGCCAAGTTGCAAGCGCAAAGCCAAGCAACCGTTGATGCGCAAACCTCGCTGAAAAGCATCTATCGCCAGCTTGCTAGGCAATTGCATCCAGATCGTGCTGAGGATGATGCACAGCGCGAGCTGCATCACGATTTGATGAGCCAAGTCAACGCGGCTTACGATAAACAAGATTTGCTCGCGCTGCTCAAACTCCAACTCAAAGCGCAGCAGATTGATGCGAGCGCGATGCATTCCGTGGCCGAAGACAAGCTCACAGCTTGGGTGGCCTTGCTGCGCGCGCAGGCCAAGGAATTGACGGGCGATGTGCAAAATATTCGCGCGCAAATCATGGGCGAATTTCGTTTGTCGTATGGTCGCCCAGTAAGTGCTGCCGCTCTGGAAAATTCTTTAAACCAAGCCATGCAGGAATACGATGAAGTGCTGCACACAATGCGCAGCGATTTGGAGCTGATCAAAAATGATGCTGGCTTGAAGCGCTGGGCCAAAGGGCAATCCCGCTTGATTGCGCGTGATGAGGAGATGCAGTTTGCGCCGATGGATGATGCGGGGCATCTTGATGCGATGCTTGATGAGATGCTAAGGCAACAGCAGCCACGTTCGAAGAAGAAAAGCCGATGAAACTCACCCATTCCAAAGCCGTGTTGCTCATGATCGCTGTGACGCTCATGTGGTCGATTGCCGGTGCGATCACCAAGCAGCTTGAGTCGGCCAAGAGTTTTGAGGTTACGTTTTGGCGAAGCTTTTTCACGCTTGTGTCGTTGCTGATCATCTTGCCGCTGTGGCAAGGCAGAGGCGTGTTCAAAGCGATGCATTGGAAGAGCGGCGCGTTTTGGGTAAGTGGTGTGTGCTGGAGCGTGATGTTTACGGCGTTTATGGTGGCGCTCACGCTCACCAGCGTGGGTAATGTGTTGGTGACGATGGCTACCGGCCCGCTTCTGACGGCGTTAATCGCTCGCATCTTCATTGGCCACAAACTGCCCATGCGCACTTGGGGTGCGATTGCTGTGGCTTGCGCGGGAATGGCTTACATGTTTGGGCAGCAGCTCGATTTCAATCAAGGCGGCGCGGCGCTGGGTATGGCGGTGGCGTTTTGCGTGCCGGTCGCTGGTGCGATCAATTGGACGGTGGTGCAGCGTGTGCAATCGCAGGGCGAAACATTAGATTTTGTGCCTTGCGTGTTGATCGGTGCAATCATCTCAACGCTAGTGACTTTTCCACTCTCGTTTCCGTTTGCGGCCACTGCAAAAGATATCAGCTGGCTCGCGCTACTTGGCATGGTGCAGCTAGCGATTCCTTGTGTGCTCGCTGTGGTGTGCGCGCGAGTGCTCAAAGCGCCCGAGGTCTCGCTGTTGGCTTTGCTGGAAGTGATTTTTGGGATACTGTTAGCTTGGGTGTTTGCAGGCGAAGTGCCATCTCAAGCGGTACTTGTGGGCGGAGCGCTGGTGATTGGCGCGCTAGTGGCGAATGAATTATTAGGATTGAAAAAATCATGAATAGCGAGAATTTTGTGATTGTCGAAGAGCGCGGTCATGCAGGATTGATCACGCTCAATCGTCCGAAGGCTTTGAACGCGCTGAGCTTGCAGATGGTGCGCGACATAACGGCTGCACTGCTCAAGTGGCGTGATCAAGCCAATATTCAGCTTGTGGCAATTCGCGGGATGGGCAAGGCGGCAGATGGTTCATTCCAGCCGTTTGGCAGCTTCTGCGCAGGCGGAGATATTCGCTTCTTCCATCAAGCCGCGCTCGCAGGCGATCCCGCGCTGGAGGATTTCTTCACTGAGGAATACAGCCTCAATCACTTGATCCACACTTATCCCAAGCCCTACATTGCTTGTCTTGACGGCATTTGCATGGGCGGCGGCATGGGAATCTCTGGCCATCTGGCTAAGAACAGTATCCGCATCGTCACAGAGCGCACGAAGATGGCGATGCCAGAGACGAACATCGGCCTGTTCCCTGATGTAGGTGGCGGTTACTTTTTGAGCCGGTGTGCCAACTCACAACCCGGCGTGGGTGAATACCTTGCGCTTACTGGTCACATGTTGCATGCGCCTGAAGCAGTGCAGCTTGGCTTGGCTGATGTGCAGCTAAGCAGCAGTGAATTGGCGCAAGTGTGGGATGGGTTAAGCACCACAGAGCATGTGGATCGCGCAAGCATGCTCGCCGCATTCACTATGAATTCAGTAGCGCCTCACGCAGTGTCTATGCCGGCTACTGCTACTTATTTGTCAAAAATTGATGACTATTTCAATCATGCCACTGCATTGGCTATAACAACTGCGTTAGAAACCAGCGATGATGCGTGGGCCAAGGAAACAGCCGCCACCCTGCGCAAACGATCACCTCTGATGCTCGAAGTCACGTTGCAACTCATTCGACGCGCGCGCACGATGAGCCTAGCCGATGATCTGCGCCTAGAGCGCGATTTGGTGCGTCATTGTTTTCACACCCAGCATTTGCAGCGCAGCGGCGTGAGCAGCGAAACAGTGGAAGGCATTCGTGCGCTTGCAGTCGATAAAGATCATTCGCCAAAATGGAATCCCGCTAGGCTTGAAGACATTACGCCAGAGATGATGGAGCCGTTTTTTGTGATCCCATGGCCAGCGGCTTCACATCCGCTTCGCGATTTGGCGTAGCGAAGCCAGCCGCAAATTTATGCGGCCATGCCCTCGATAAAAAACTTCACGCGCTTCACGCCTTGCCATTCGTCGCTCTCTAGCCGGAATGCGAGATGAGCTTTGGCAGGCAGAGGCTCGGTGTGGTTAAACCAAATGCCGTCCACCAGTTGGCCTTGATGTTTGAGCTTGAGGCCGAGGTGTTTTTCTGCGACGAGCCGTTGCGAAACGACTTCCATTTCTTCGCTGAACACGGGTGCTGCGAAGCCTTGGCCCCAGACGGTTTGATTGAGCGTGTCGGCCATATCGGCTCGGCGGTATTCAGCGGGGAGCGGGCCGTCTGTTTCTAGGCGGCGAGCTAGCGTAGCTTGATCAATCCAAAGCGCGGCGACTTCGGCGAAGGCGGCTTCGAAGGTCTCGAAATGCTCTTCTTCAATCGTGCAGCCGGCGGCCATGGCGTGGCCGCCGAATTTGATGAGGAGGCCGGGATGCTTTTTTGCCATCCAATCGAGCGCATCGCGCAGATGAAAGCCGGCAATCGAGCGGCCTGAGCCTTTGAGCAGATGCTCTTGGCCGGGTGCGGCGCTGGCCGCGAAGACGAATGCGGGGCGATGCAATTTGTCTTTGATGCGGCTGGCGACGATGCCGACCACGCCTTCGTGGAATTCGGGATCGAAGATCGCCACGCCGCTGGGGTGATTCTCAGGCGCTTCGTCATCGGCAAACATGTATTGCAACGCAGCCTCAGCTTGCTCGCGCATGCCTGATTCAATGTCGCGCCGCTCGCGGTTGATGGCGTCGAGCTGCTTGGCTAATTCATCCGTGCGGCCTGCGTCATCGGAGATCAAGCATTCGATGCCGAGCGTCATGTCGCTTAGCCTGCCTGCAGCATTAATCCGAGGCCCGAGTGCAAAACCGAAATCAAACGTGCTGGCAATCGGCATTTTGCGGCTCGCCGCTACAAAAAGGCTAGCTATTCCCGCAGGAGATACGCCGGCTCTAAGCCTTTTGATGCCTTGAGCGACGAGGCGGCGGTTGTTCGCGTCGAGCTTGACGACATCGGCTACTGTGCCAAGCGCCACGATGGGCAGCAGGGCATCTAATTTTGGTTGAGTGGCCTGCGTGAACACACCGCGCTCGCGCAGCTCAGCTCGGAGCGCGAGGAGCACGTAGAACATCACGCCCACGCCCGCAATCGATTTGCTCTCAAACGTGCAGCCCGGTTGATTCGGATTGACGATCACATCGGCCAGCGGCAGCTTATCGCCCGGAAGGTGATGATCGGTGATCAAAGTTTGCAAGCCCAGCTCCGTAGCTCGCGCCACGCCTTCTACGCTGGCAATGCCGTTGTCTACCGTGATGAGCATATCCGCGCCCTGCGCCTTCACGCGATCCGCAATCGAAGCCGTGAGGCCATAGCCATCGACCACGCGATCTGGCACGAGATAGTTCACATGCTTTGCACCCAGCAGCTTCAAGCCGCGCATGCCAATCGCGCAGGCGGTTGCACCATCGCAATCGTAATCAGCCACGATGCAAAGTCTCTTGTCTGCGGCAATTGCATCAGCAAGTAGCTTCGCCGCTTCCAAGCAGCCTTTCATCGATGCAGGCGGCAAAAGCTTGGCCAGCCCATCATCCAATTCTTCCAAACTGTGCACGCCGCGCGCAGCATACAGGCGTGCGAGCAAGGGGTGTACTCCGGCATTCTCCAGAGTCCACGCGCTCTTAGGCGGCACGTCTCTAACTATTAATTTCATAGCACCTCACGCAGATTCTGTGCCGGCAAACGGCCTATTTTGCTTAAAAGGTTTGTAAAGAAGCTGCTTGTCTGCTGCTGCAGCGTGATGGCCACCTTCTCGCCGCAAAGCGTGATCGTCGTGCCCGCATCAAGCTGCGTCCATTCATTACATAAACTGTGCCACGCATGTAAGTATGCAGCCTCAGAATGCATCGCATCTTGCAGCCGCAACTCAAGCTGGATCTCGGCTGAGTTAGCCGGCATGGCATCAAGCTTCCCCGCGCCATCTACCCAAAATGAATTCATTGCTGGCAAGCCTCGCGAGAGCCTCGCTTCGCTGATCGGATGCGTGTACAGCAACATTTGCACTTCGGCCTGCAAGCGGCTGAGCTTGAGTTGCTGCGCAAATTTCCCCGCATCCGGCAAAAAATCATTGATGCTGCGGCCTTGCACGCGCGACAGCGATGCGCATTGAAAATCCTCAAACTGCGCACCAAAAGCCAGCCAGCGCGTGGCGCTGTTGTACCGCAGCTCAATGCCATCTTGCTCAAAATAAGGCGCAATCAAAGCATGTAGCTCGCGTGATTCAGCATCCGTCAATTGCAAGCGCTGCGTAGGCTGCATCACCATATCCGTCATTCCCACATCCAAGCGGCACGGATGCACCCAAGCGCAAGGCTTGCCTAAAGTTTGCGCTTCAAACGCCGCCCAAGGCATCTTGCCTTCATCGCTAGGCAGCCCAAGAGCGCGTGCGTATGCAATCTCATGCGGCATGCTGAAACTGTCTTCATCCAACTCAATGCGCTGCGATTCTTTCCACGATCCAGTCAGTAAGGCAAGTTCAAACGCAGTGGCGGTGGTTTCAAACGGCTGCAAGCCCGCTGAGGGCACGATGATCTGGGTGAAAGGCATGACGTGATTGTGTCAGAGCAATAGGAACTCTTGAGCCCATTTCAATCAAACACGCAGGTTGGCATGACACAATCGCATTGAAATGAATCTTCAACATGAATCTTCCCTATGAATTAGAAGTGGGCCTGCGCTACACGCGGGCTGGGCGGTCTTCTCGCTCTAATCGGTTTATCAGTTTTATCTCGGGCGTGTCGATGCTGGGCATTGCGCTGGGGGTGGCGGCGCTGA
>JAYSRZ010000064.1:0-6264 GCA_043720775.1 Variovorax sp.
ACGGCGTGCCATCGCGTTTGACCACAGGCGCTCGCACGCCGGGCATCAGCTTGGCGGGGCGCAAGTTGATGTATTGATCAAACTCGCGGCGAAACATCAGAAGAGAGCCCCAGAGCGAGACGTGATCGGCAATTTTTTCTGGCCAACCCACTGCTCCGAAAAAGATGGCATCGTGGCCACCGATTTGGTCTTTCCAGTTGTCGGGCAGCATTTTGCCGTGTTTCTCAAAATAATTCCAGCTGGAGAAATCGAAGTGATCGAATTTGAGATCAATGTTGAATTTGCTGGCAGCGGCCTCTAACACGCGAATGCCTTCGGGCATGACTTCTGTTCCGATGCCGTCGCCGGCGATCACTGCGATGCGTTGTTGTGTCATGGTGAGTCTTTCTGAAAAATTAAAAAGCGAAAACTATGAAGTAAAAAAACTGTGAGCTTCAGCAAACAATTCGCCGGGGGCTTCTTCGGCGATGTAGTGGCCGCAGGCTAATGCACGGCCCGTGACGTTTGTGGCGCGCTCACCCCACAGTTTGAGCACATCGAAATTTGCACCGACGACGCCATGCTCGCCCCAGAGCACTCTTATCGGAAGCGAGAGCTTTTTATCTGCGGCACTGTCTGCGCGGTCGTGTTCTAAATCAATTGATGCACTTGCTCGGTAATCTTCGCAGATGCCGCGTGCGCTGCCTGGGATTTGAATGCAGCGCTCGTATTCTTGCATCGCTTCGGGCGCGAACGCAGCCAAGCCCGCATGGCGCTTGCCCATGACCGAGCGGATGTAACGCACAGCATCGCTTTCAATGAGCGCTTCGGGCAAAGGCTGTGGCTGGATGAGGAAGAACCAATGCCAATAAGCCGTTGCGAAAGCACGAGAGGTGTTTTCATACATGGCCAGCGTGGGCGCGATATCGAGCAGCATCATGCGCTGCACTATGCCCGGATGATCTGCAGCTAAACGATGCGCTACTCGCGCTCCGCGATCATGCGCGAGGATGGAGAATTGCGAAAAGCCGAAATGCTGCATCACAGCCACAGCATCGCCGGCCATCTCGCGTTTGCTGTAAGTGATGTGTTGATCGTCCGTTTCAGGGCGGCTTGAATCTCCATAGCCGCGCAAATCCATCAGCACGAGCTTGAAGCGCTTGGCCAGCTCAGGCGCGACCTTGTGCCACATGGTGTGCGTTTGCGGATGGCCGTGCAGCAGCAAAAGTGGCGGGCCTTCCCAAGCTGCATTCAGTGCAGTACGGCCGTGCAGCGTGACGCCGTTGCGTTGGAGGGAGAAAGGCGTGAATCCGTCAAACATGGCTAGATTGTGCGTGACAACGGATTGAAGATAAAGCAATAATAGAGCAATTGATTGCTGCAAATTTAGAAGTAATAGAAATACGCCGTGGAACGTGCTGATTTAGAGCTGGTGCTCTGTATTCGCGATAGCTGCTCGCTCACGGCGGCTGCTGCGCAGCTAGGTGTGGCCGCACCTTCCATCACCAAGCGGCTTGCGGCGCTAGAAGCCAAGCTTGCTGTGAAGCTGTTTTACCGCACCACGCGGCGCGTGGCGGCGACTGCTGAAGGCGAGCTGCTGTGTGAGCGGGCGACGGGTTTGCTTGAGGGCTTTGCGCAAGCTGAAGAAGCGCTGCGTGATCAAGCGCGCGTGATTACAGGGCAAATTCGGCTGGCAGCCACTTTTGGTTTTGGCCGCTTGTGGCTGGGCGCTGCTTTGGCTGATTTTCAAATGCTGCATCCGCAAGTGTGCATTGATTTGCAGTTGACGGAGAAGCTGCCAGATTTAGCAGCAGAGGGCTTTGATGCCGCCGTGTGGCTCTGGGCACCGCAAGCGAACCGTACGAGCGAATGGTCTGCGACCTTGCTGGCCAAGAATGAGCGCGTCTTGGTGGCATCGCCAGCCTATGTGAAAGCGCGTGGCAAGCCGCGTAGCTTGGAAGATTTGAGTGAGCATGATTGCTTGTTGGTGCGCGAGAGCGATACACCCAGCAGCTCTTGGCAGCTCAGCAAGGAGGGCGAAAAAAAACCCGCGCAGGCGATCAAAGTGCGCGGTGCATTGGTGAGCAATTCAGGCGAGCTGGTGCGCGATTGGTGCTTGAGTGGACGCGGCATCATGCTGCGCAGCTTGTGGGATGTCGCGCCTTTGATCGCCTCTGGAAAATTGGTGCGCTTGCTGCCAAGCCATGCGATGCGCAATGCCAATATTCAGTGGCTTGCGCCGTTTCGCGCGCAAACGCCTAAGCGCGTGCAACTGTTGCGCGAGCATTTGATGGCGAGATTCAAGGCGCGACCTTGGGAATGATTCGCAAAATAAGCGCTATGAAAATCATAGCGATTAACGCAGTAATCACAAGCTCTATTGGTCAATTAAGCTTCTATTTTCAGCGGTGCGGCAGGCTTTAGCACAAGATACACCGCGTAAGCGGCAATCAGCATGCCGATCGTCATCAGCGCCGTGATGGGCTCGTCAAACATGAGCCATGCGATCACCGCCGTGGTGGGCGGCACGAGGTAGAGCAATGCGGTAACGCGGCTCACCGCACCGCGCTGGATCATGATGTACATCAGTGAGCTCGCGCCCATCGTGAGGCCGAGCACAGACCAAGCAAGCGCAATCAATGTGTCTCGATGCCAAGTGATTTCAAAACCCTCGAGACTGGCCATCGGCAAACTGACGATCAAAGCGGCAAGTAGCTGCACAAAAACAGCCGTGCGCACATCGCAGGGCTGCACTCGCGCTTTTTGATACAAGGTGCCGACCGTGATCGATGCCAACGCCAACACAATCCACAGCATGGGAACGAGCGTGACTTCCAGCGTACCCAATTTTTCAGAAAGTACGAAGGCCAAGCCCACTAGGCCGAGCAGCAGGCCCAGCCACTGCCCTTTGGATACTGACGAGCCGCGCGAGGAAAGCCAAAGCGCAGTCACGATGGGCTGCAGGCTCACGATCAGCGCCGATAAGCCAGCACTCATGCCCAGCTTCACAGCAGCCCACACGCCACCTAAATAGCCTGCATGCATCAAGACGCCAGCAACGGCCAGACGCATCCATTGCGCTTTGCTTCGTGGCCATGCCGGTTGAGCCCATGCAATCCAAATGCCAAAGCACACGATTGACGCAGCGTAGCGCGCACAAAGAAAACCAAAGGGTGCCGCATGCGGCATGGCCAGCTTGGCGCTCACAAAGCCTGTAGACCAGATCAGCACAAAGACGAAGGGCATGGCTCTGAGCCACGCATTCTCATAGCTGCTTGGCGAACTCATTTCACGCGAGCGCGAATCTCGGGCAAGGCTTTTTGCAGGTAATACACCATGCTCCACACGGTGAGAATCGCGGCGATCCAAATCAGCCATGTGCCCCAGAGATGCGTATCGATCACGTCAAAGACTTTGCCGTCAAACAGCAAAAACGGAATAGCTACCATTTGCGCTGTGGTCTTGAGCTTGCCGATCATGTGTACGGCCACCGAACGAGCTGCACCGATTTGCGCCATCCATTCGCGCAAAGCAGAAATCGCGATTTCGCGGCCAATGATGATGAGCGCGACGAAGACATCTGTGCGCTGCATGTGTACTAAAACGAGCAGCGCAGCACAGACGAGAAATTTATCGGCAACTGGATCGAGGAAAGCGCCAAAGCTTGAGGTTTGATTAAGTTTGCGCGCCAAATAGCCATCGAGCCAGTCGGTGAGCGCGAATGCGATGAACATGACCGTGGCCACCAGATTTTTCGTCTGCATCGTCATGCCATCGCTGTAATACACGCCCACAATCAATGGAATCGCGATGATGCGAGTCCAAGTCAGGATGGTGGGAATCGTAAAAAACATACAGCTATTGTGTCACGCAGTGCCAAGAGGCGTGCTGATCAATAGCTTTCAACGCCCTTCGATGATGGTGATGAGCTGAAACTTGTTGTTGTCGTTGTACAAAAACGTCTCGTTGAATTGCCAAGGCTGGGGCAGATTGCCGATTGGCCCATAGTTGCCAGCTCGGCGAGCTGCAGCGAGCGCCATATCGTTGACTTCGGGCGAGACGCGTGAGCCGCGCATGAGATCCATATTGCGGATTGAGCCATCGGCGTTGAGGATGACCGTGACCGTGGCAATGCCTTTCCATTGCGCTGGCTGCGCGCCGGTGAAGCTGGCACCGGGGTTGGTGGCGAGAATCATTTGCGCAGCGCGGCGGCGGTAGTCGGCCCAGCTGGCGACGGATGGCAAACGAGACGTCCCCGCTGCTGGGGGCACGGGCTCTGGGGTCGGCTGCGGCGTGAAGACGGGCGCCGGTGCTGGAATCGGTATGGGGGCGGGCGACTGCGGCGGCATTGGGCGACTGGAGCAAGCTGCGATCAACGCTGCCATTGCTGTCACGCTGAAAGTACTCACTATCGATTTAGTAGCACTCCACGCAGTTTCTACGGGGGTAATAGGCTGTTTTTTCTTAAAAAATGAGCTGCAAACTAATTTGAAATTCGTTTTAATGCAAGGCACGATAAATCTCCTCGGCTAAGTCTTTTGAAATGCCATCCACCGTGGCGATATCCACCACGCTGGCTGATGCCACACCTCGGATGCCCCCGAAGCGTTGCAGTAGTTTCGCACGTCTTTTGGCACCTACGCCAGCAATCTCTTCCAATTTGCTACCACCTGTGCGCACTTTCGCACGCTGGGCGCGCATCCCGGTGATGGCAAATCGATGCGCTTCATCGCGGATTTGGGCAATCAGCATGAGCGCGGCGCTGTCGCTGCCAAGATACACTTTTTCGCGGCCATCAGCGAAAACGAGCTCTTCCAAGCCCACTTTGCGGCCTTCGCCTTTTTCAACGCCGACGAGCAGACCGAGATCAAGACCGAGTGTTTCAAACACTTCCTTTGCGGAGCTAATTTGCCCCTTGCCGCCGTCAATCAATACGAGATCGGGCATCTTGGCTTCATTCTTCCGCGCTGCTTCAATGAGCTTGGAATAGCGCCTTGTGAGCACTTGGCGCATGGCCGCGTAATCATCGCCACCAGTGATGCCTTCGATGTTGTAGCGGCGGTAATCCGCGCTCTTCATTTTGTGGCCTTCAAACACCACGCAGCTGGCCTGCGTGGCCTCGCCAGCGGTGTGAGAAATATCAAAGCATTCGATGCGCAGGAGCGACAAATCTTCCACCGCGAGATCAAGCGCATCAGAGAGCGCCCGCGTGCGCGCTTGCTGCGAGCCTTCTTCTGCCAGCAAGCGAGCAAGTTGAATATCAGCATTTTTCTGTGCCATTTCAAGCCAAGCTTTTCGCTGCTCGCGTGGCTGATGCAAGGCGGTGATTTTGATGCCGGTCTGCTCGATCAGCAAATCAATCAATTCGGGATCGACCTTCTCGCTCAAGATCAAAATCGGCGGCGCGGGCACGTCTAAATAATGCTGAGCAATAAAGGCCTCTAAAATTTCTACTGCAGGCGCTTCATGCACATTGACTGGAAAGTACGGCCGGTCGCCCAAATGCCGCCCACCGCGCACCATGGCCAGATTCACGCAAGCCTTGCCGCCATTAACCCGCGCCACGAGAATATCCACATCTTTATCTTCTGCCGTGTCCATCGCTTGCGTATGCAACACGCGCGAGAGCGCGGAGATTTGATTGCGCCGTTCAGCCGCCTTTTCAAACTCCAGCTTTTCAGCATGCGCCATCATCGCGCTTTGCAATTCATCCAAAATCGCTTGCGTATCACCGCGCAAAAAACGCTCCGCGTTGTTCACATCTTGCGAATAAGTGATCGCGTCAATATGGTTCACGCAAGGCGCAGAGCAACGCTTGATTTGATAGAGCAGGCAAGGCCGCGTGCGGTTGGCAAAAACGGTGTCTTCACAGGTGCGCAGCTTGAAGACTTTTTGCAGCAGCTGAATGCTTTCCTTCACCGCCCAGGCGCTAGGATAAGGCCCGAAAAAGCGATGGCGTTTGTCGACTGCGCCACGGTAGTACACCACGCGGGGGAATTCTGTCGCTACTATCGATTTTATAGCGCCTTGCGCAGATTCAACGGGCGATGCGAGCACTTTTTGCTTCAAAAACGCTTGCCCTGTGAGCTTTAAATACGGGTAGCTCTTGTCATCCCGAAAAAGAATGTTAAAGCGTGGATTCTGCGTTTTGATCAGGTTGTTTTCTAGCAGCAGTGCCTCGGCCTCAGAGCGTACTACGGTCGTCTCCATACGCGTGATGCGGCTGACCATATGCCCAATGCGTGAGCCATCATGATTTTTCTGAAAATAGCTTGCAACGCGCTT
>JAYSRZ010000065.1:0-2245 GCA_043720775.1 Variovorax sp.
CGCCTTGCGATAAAACGCATTCGAATCCTCAGCGGTGGAGAAGCCCGCATATTGCCGAATCGTCCACGGGCGCACGGCATACATCGTGGCCTGCGGGCCACGAAGATAGGGCTCAAAGCCGGGTAGCGTGTGTGCGTAAGGCAGATCCTTGGTGTCTTCCGCTGTGTAGAGCGGCTTCACGGTGATGCCATCGGGCGTGTGCCAATTCAAAGCGGCCAGATCACCGCCCGGCGCAGATTTGATTGCGGCTTTTTCCCAGTCGACTAACGTGGGCTTTTTTGATTCGTCTTGATTGCTCATAAGCGATATTTTACGTGATCTTCAATCCGTAATTATGAATTCAGAATTCAAATTCATGTAAACTTGAGGTGGAATGAATGCGCTAACCGATCACAAACACCTCAAGCCCCGCCCCTTGTACGAAGAGGTAGCAGAGCTCTTACGCCAGCGCATCTTCGCCAGCAAATCAGGCGATCTAGAGCCCGGCGCATGGATCGATGAGCTAAAACTCGCCGACGAATACGGCATCAGCCGCACGCCCCTGCGCGAAGCCATCAAGGTGCTCGCCGCAGAAGGCCTCATCACGATGAAAATGCGGCGCGGCGCATACGTTACCGAAGTCAACGCCAAAGACTTAAGCGATGTATTTCATCTCATGTCCGTGCTCGAAGCCGATGCAGCCGCCACAGTCGCAAAGAACGCGACAGTAGAACAACTCAAAGAACTAGAAGCACTGCACGAAAAATTAGAAAAATCCACGAAAGATCGCGTCAAATTCTTCACCATCAACGAAGCCTTCCACGTCAAACTTCTAGAAATCGCAGATAACCGCTGGGCAGGCCAAATGGTGGCTGATCTGCGAAAAGTCATGAAGCTTAATCGTGCGCAATCGCTCACCAGGCCAGGGCGGATTGAAGAATCGCTTGCTGAGCACGCTGCTGTTATGGTGGCCTTGCGACATCGCGATGTCGTCAAGGCGCACACCGCCATGCGCTCACATATTGAAAACGGGCAAGAGGCAGCCGCTTAAAACTCACCGAAATAGCTTGACTGCTTCACCGGCGATCTGCTGCCCATGCTCCTGCACAAAATGACCGCCTTCGGGGATCAACATCGGGTTAGAGCAGTTTTTGATATTGCCGCGTAGCTCTCGCATGGTGGCTTCGCCGAGCACGGGGTCTTGTAGGCCGATGGCCATGAGGCTTTTTCCATGCCAATCATTTCGCCAGAATTCGCGGGCTTCGCGGCTGATGGCTGCACCGTCGCTGTTTTCGAATTCGGGCACCATCGGCGGGAAGGCTCGCGTGGCGGCTCTGTGGCCGGCATCGGGGAAAGGGGCCATGTAGGCGGCGCATTCGGCTGGGCTCATGTGTGGGTTGCCGCGTGAGAAGAGCTTGGCGATATCGAAATCTGGTTTTTTGGCGCACATTTCGCGCCATGATTTGAAGCCATCTGTTAACGGGGCATCGCCACATGCCAGCGTGGTGTTCATGACGAGCAGGCCTTTGTATCTGCTTGGAGACGCCATTGGCAAAGTTAGGCCGAGGATGCCGCCCCAGTCTTGAACGACCAGGACAATATTTTGCAAATCCATGCGTTCGATGAATTCGAGCAGGCATTGGCGGTGCCAACTGAAAGTGTGGAAGCTGTCTTTCTTGGGCTTATCGCTGCGGCCAAAGCCGATCATGTCGGGGGCAATTACACGCGCGCCGCTGGCGATGAAGATGGGGATCATCTTGCGATAAAGGTAGCTCCAAGCGGGGTTGCCGTGCAGGCAGAGATAGGTGGTCTGCGCGTCTTTGTTTCCTTCATCGAGATAGTGCATGCGCAGGCCATTCAAGGCTGGCAAATCACTGATGTAATTTGGCGCGAAGTCGTAGCCGGGAAGATTATCAAAATGATGCTCGGGCGTGCGCAGTGCGTCTTGGCGAAGCTGGTGGCTCAGCGAATGCACACTCTGCTGTTCTACGCGTTTTTTAGAGAAGAATTCTTGCAACAATTGGCTACTCGCCGGCGTATAGTCTGCGCAGAGTGCTCCTAATTCAGTAGCGGATTGTAATTGCGTTTGGTGATTTAGCGTTGTGTCAAACAGATTCACCACCGAGCCCGCAGCGCCTGTTTTAGGCTCCGGCGCGGCGTAGATCACGCGGCGAATGCGGGAATGCAAAATCGCGCCGACGCACATCGCGCAAGGCTCTAAAGTCACATACAAATCGCAACCATCGAGCCGGTAGTTGCCTACTCT
>JAYSRZ010000066.1:0-2242 GCA_043720775.1 Variovorax sp.
CCCAATAGCGTGGGTGGATGCGCTTTGCCAGAGCGCAGCCGTGATAACAGCAGAGACCGCCACCGCAGCGAGAATCTGCGTGATCGGCATCACGGCAGCTGACGCGATTGTGGATTTGACGGCGAGGCGGCGCAAGCTGTGCGCGAGCGCGGCAAAGCGTGTTTGCTGCGCAGCCTCGGCGCTGTGCAGGCGCACGGTGCGCCAAGCCAGCACGTTTTCTTCCACCACGTAGGCCAGCTCATCGGTGGCGCTTTGGCTTTGCTTGGTGAGGCGGTGCAGGCGCTTGGAGAACGCGCGAATCACCCACGCAATGGCCGGGCCCACGGAAAACACGATAAGCGTGAGCTGCCAATTGAGATAAAGCAAATAGGCCAGCAGCGCGACAACAGAGAGAATATTTTTGGCCAACGTAAGCAGGGCGTTCACCACGGTGGTGGCGCCAATTTGCAATTCATAGACCATCGTGTTGACGAGGCTGCTGGCCGTGCTTTGCGCGTAAAGCGATGGATGCGCATTGTGCAAAACAGCGAATTGCGCCGAAGCCAAGCGCTCGACGATGCCAAAAGCGATGGCACTCGTGCCGTATTTTGCGGTGAAGGTAGATAGGCCGCGCAGCGCAAACAAGCTGATCAATGCCACTGGCACAATCCACAGCGCAAGCCGGTTTGCACCAAAGCCGCGATCCAGCAAGGGCTTCATCAAAGCCGGCACCAGCGGCTCGGTGATCGCTGTCACGATCACAGCCAACACGATCAAGGCAAGATATGCGCCGCTGCCTTGCGCATAGGGGCGCAGGCGGCGCAGCGTGGCCAGCAAGCGGGCGTTTTGTGGGTTGCCTTTCACGGTTTGGGCAGCTGCTGGCAACTGTTCGGCTGGGCTGGGCGGGCGGGCTTCACTCATAAATATGTAGCAATACCGTGATGCTTTTCAATGTTTAGAAACTATTTTGTTGTGCGCGAGCTGCGCAGAGCTTCCCATTTGCGGAACCTATGCGTTAGGATTATCGTCTGACTACAACCCGCTTTATGCCTATGCCTACATCTGCTGTCCAAGCCCTACCGCTATCGTCACAGTCTCGCCGCGCTTGTCTGCAAGGTGGCTTGCTACTTGCAGGTGCGGCGCCGCTGGCATCTCTGGCGCAATTTCGCGTAGAAATCTCGGGTGTGGGCGTGACGCAATTGCCAATTGCTGTGATGGGCTTTCGTGGCGACGATGCTGCACCGCAAAAAATCGGCGCGATTGTGCAAGCAGATCTAGAGCGCAGCGGGCAATTCAAGGCGATTGATCCGGGTGCAGCGAATCTGGATGAAAGCAGCCGGCCGGAAATGAGCGCGTTTCGCCAAAAAGGGGCGGATCATTTGGTGGTGGGCAGCATTGCGCGGTTGGCTGATGGGCGATTTGATGTGCGATTTCGGCTTTGGGATTCTGTGCGCGGCCTAGATTTGGGGGCACAGAGCTTTGCTGTGCCTGCGGGTGATTTGCGGCTCACGGCGCACCGGATTGCAGATTTTGTGTATGAAAAGCTCACTGGCGAGAAAGGCGTTTTTTCCACCCGCATTGCGTATGTGACGAAATCGGGGCAGGGCAACAATCAGCGTAATACGCTTTGGATAGCCGATTCAGACGGCGAAGGCGCGCAAAGTGCGCTGGCCTCGCCTGAGCCGATCATCTCGGCCAGCTGGTCGCCTAACGGGGCGCAGCTGGCTTATGTGTCTTTCGAATCGCGCAAGCCGGTGGTGTATGTGCATGAAGTGGCCAATGGCCGCAGGCGTTTGCTGGCCAATTTCAGAGGCTCTAACAGCGCGCCAGCTTGGTCACCTGATGGCCGGCAAATTGCCATCACGCTCAGCCGTGATGGCAATTCGCAGGTGTATGCGATGGACAGCGCCGGCAGCTCAGAGCCGCGCCGGCTTTCGCAATCGGGCGGGATCGACACCGAGCCGGTGTATTCGCCCGATGGCAAATTGATTTACTTTGTGAGCGACCGGGGCGGTGCGCCGCAAATCTATCGCATGCCCTCTGGCGGCGAAAGTGCTGGCCGTGCAGAGCGCGTCACGTTCAACGGCAACTACAACATCTCGCCTGCGCTCAGCCCCGATGGCAAGCGCATGGCTTTTATCTCGCGCGTCTCAGGGCAATTCAAACTGCATGTGATGGAGCTGGGTGGATCGGATGCGCTCGCTCTGACCGACACGCGCGATGATGAGCGCCCGAGCTTCGCGCCAAATAGCAAACTCATTTT
>JAYSRZ010000067.1:0-19038 GCA_043720775.1 Variovorax sp.
GGTGATCTCGCAATTTGTGCGGCTCATCGGCGGCACGCATCTGCCCCCGCGCTGGACGCTGGGCTATGCGCAAACCGCGATGGGCTTGGCCGATGCGCCGGATGCGCAAGCGCAGCTCTCAAAATTCATTGATCAATGCGCCGAGCATCGCATGCCGATCTCCGCCTTTCACTACGGCTCAGGCTATTCCAGCCGAGGCAAGCAGCGCTATGTGTTTACTTGGAATCGCAGCAAATTTCCCGATCCTAAGACTGTGAACGCGAAGTTTCATGCGGCGGGCATGCGCCTCGTTGCCAACTTAAAGCCTTGCTTGCTTGATGATCATCCAGCCTACGCGGCGCTTGCTAAGCAGCAAGCCTTCATCGCGCACGCTAGCGATGAGCAGCCTGTCGTCGAGCCGTATTGGGATGGGCAAGGCGCGCATTTGGATTTCACGCGGCCGCAAGCGGTGGCGTGGTGGCAAAGCCATTTGAAATCGCAAATCATCGAGCAAGGCATCGAGGTCGGCTGGAACGATAACAACGAATATGCGATTGCTGCAGAAGATGCGTATAGCGAAGCAGGCGGCTTGAAGCTGCCGATTCACCGCAGCAGGCCCCTACATGCGCTGCTCATGACGCGCGCTACTTTCGAGGCGCAGCTTGCAGCAGGTGATCAAAGCAGCGCCTTTACCGTCACGCGCGCGGGCCCGCCCGGCATTCAGCGCTATGCGCAAACCTGGTCGGGCGACAACACCACAAGCTGGCACACACTGAAATGGAACATCCGCACGGGCTTGCAAATGAGCTTGTCGGGCATGTTTAACATCGGGCACGATGTAGGCGGCTTCTATGGCCCTGTGCCCGATGCAGAGCTCTTCCTGCGCTGGGTACAAGCGTGTAGCCTCAATCCGCGCATGGTGATGAATTCATGGAAAGCAGGCAATGTGAGCAATGTGCCTTGGATGCACGCAGAAGTCACCGATGCCGTGCGCGAAGCGATTGCGCTGCGCTACCGGCTCATGCCCTACATGTGGCAATGTTTTGAGAAAGCCAGCAGTGACAATGTGCCGATCATTCGCCCGACGTTTTACAACTTCCCCGGTGATCTGCAAAGCTTGGCTGATTGCGATGAATTCATGCTCGGAGAGGCTTTGCTGGTCGCGCCAGTCGTCGAGCAAGCCGCAACGTCCCGCCGCTTGTATTTACCCACGTTGCCTCCCGACCAGCAATGGTTTGATTTTTACACCGGCAAAGCGGTTGGTGCGGGATGCTGGCTGGATGTCAAAGTTGATCTGCGCAGCTTCCCGCTCTTTGTGCGCCACGGCCATGCGGTGGACTTAGCAGATGCACAAACAGAGCAGATGCCTCGCCACACTGACGCGACGACTCAGACGCTGCTGTTTTGAGCGGGGCTGAGCGGCTTGCGTTTAAGCCCCCGTCCGCGAGGTTTTCGCCACCAACCGCCTGCCATGCCCACTTTGAAATCATCCACAAAGGTATAGACCGCTGGAATCACGAGCAAGCTCAGCAAGGTGGAGGTAATCAGCCCGCCCATCACGGCAACGCCCATCGGCGAGCGGAAGCTGCCATCGGCTGCGCCCCAGCTGAGCGCAATCGGCGTCATGCCAGCGCCCATAGCGATGGTGGTCATCACAATCGGGCGCACGCGCTTGTGGCAGGCATCGAGCAGCGCCTCGGTGCGGCTCATAGGTGCTTGCGCGGGCTGCGTGTCCGTTGCAGGCTTGCCGCGCCGCGCTTCAATGGCGTATTCAACCAGCAGGATGGAGTTTTTCGTCGCGACACCCATCAGCATGATCAGGCCTATCAGCGAAGGCATCGAAAAGCTCTTATCGCCAATCAGCAAGGCGGCAAATGCGCCGCCGAGCGAGAGCGGCAGCGCCACCAAAATCGTCATCGGATGCAAGAAATCTTTGAAGAGCAGCACGAGCACGATGTAGATGCAGAGCACAGCAGTCAACATGGCTAAGCCGAAGCTAGCAAACAATTCGCCCATCACTTCTGCATCGCCAATCACAATCTGTTTCACGCCAGCCGGCAGATTTTGAATAGAAGGCAATTTCTCCACGGCATCGGTTACATCACCTAGTGGCAAGCCTGAGAGCTCCACTTCAAACTGCACATTGCGCGCGCGATTGAAGCGATCAATCACAGCCGGCCCGCCCGACAATTCAATTTTGGCCACTTGGCTCAGCATCACCGGCCCACGGCTGCCCTGCACCATGAGACGCTCTAGCGAACCCAGATCATCCCTCGCATCATCAGACAAGCGTACGACGATAGGAATCTGGCGCTGCGCTAAATTGAGCTTCGGCAAAGCAGAGTCATAGTCACCCACGGTGGCAATCCGCAGCGTCTCGCCGATGGCCGCGCTGGTGACGCCGAGGTCTGCCATGCGGGCAAAATCAGGACGCACCGTGAGCTCAGGGCGCACGAGAGAAGCGCTGGAGGCCACCGAACCCAAACCGGGAATGGTGCGCAAATCTTTTTCAACCGCTGCGGCGGCAGAGGCCAAAGCATTCGGATCATCGCCGCTGAGTGCCAAAATGTATTTCTCACCTGAGCCACCCAAGCCGACTTTGCTGCGCACGCCGGGCAGCTCTTCCAAGGCTTTGCGGATATTGTTTTCAATGCCTTGCTTGCGCGGGCGCGTGCCGCGCTCGGCCAAAATAATGGTGAGCGTGGCTTTGCGCGTCTCGGCTGCGCCGCCGGGGGCAAACGGATCGCTGCCTGCTGAGCCGCCGCCCACCGTGGTGTACACCGATTTGACATGTTCCACCTTGCTCACGAGCAATCGCGCCGCCTCTGCCGCAACCAGTGTTTCTGCGAGCTTTGTGCCTGGGGGCAATTCAATATTCACTTGCGTTTGTGAGTTGTCATCGGGCGGAATGAAGCCTTTGGGCAGAAGCGGAATCAGAAAGATTGAGCCCACAAAGAATGCCAGAGCCAGCACCACCGTGATCAAGCGATGCTGCAAACACCAGCGGCTTAGGCGCATATACCACTGCATCAATGCGCCGTCTTTCTCGACATGGCCGCCGGGAATAGGTTTGAGCAAATACGCCGCCATCATGGGTGTGAGCATTCGCGCGACCACAAGTGAAGCAAACACGGCCAAAGCTGCCGTCCAGCCAAATTGCTTGAAGAATTTGCCGACGATGCCGCTCATAAAAGCAGTTGGCAAAAACACAGCAATCAAAGTGAACGTGATCGCGATCACCGCCACACCAATCTCATCAGCCGCTTCCATCGCCGCTTGAAAAGGCGTTTTGCCCATGCGCAAATGGCGCACGATATTCTCCACCTCCACAATGGCATCGTCTACCAAAATGCCGATCACCAGCGAGAGCGCAAGCAGCGTCACCACATTGATCGAGAAACCTAAATAGTTCATACCAATAAATGCCGGGATCACCGATAAAGGCAGCGCGACAGCTGAGATAAAAGTCGCTCGCCAATCACGCAAAAACAGCAACACCACCAGCACCGCCAAAGCTGCACCTTCTGCCAACAAGATGAGCGAAGCAGAATATTCCTCTTCCACGGGCGTGACGAAATCGAAAGCTTCGGTGAGCTGCATATCGGGCCGCGCAAGTTTTAACTCTTCTAGTGCTTTGCGCACACCTCTGCCCGCATCCACTTCGCTCGCGCCCTTACTGCGCGCGATTTCAAAGCCCACCACACTCACGCCATTGAGCAAGGCGCTTGAGCGTGGCTCAGAAATCGTGTCTTGCACGCTGGCGATTTGGTCTAGGCGAACTTTCTGACCGCCTGCGCCCACTGCCAATTCGATGCCTGCAATCTCGGAGGCTGATTTCACCGTGGCCAGCGTGCGCACGGGCTGCTCGCTCGTGCCCAAATTCGTGCGGCCACCCGCAGTTTCCATTTGCACATCACGCAATTGGCGCGAGACGGCTGCTGCGCTGACGCCCAGCGATTGCATCTTGCCTGCATCGAGCGTGATGCGCACTTCGCGATTCACGCCGCCCACACGGGAGACCGAGCCCACGCCGGGAACAGCCAGCAAGCGGCGCGTGAGCGTGTCGTCCACAAACCAACTGAGTGCTTCATCGTCCATCGAGGGAATGCGAATCGTATAGGCGAGCACTGCTCCACCCGAGATATTCACCTTGCTCACAATCGGATCGCGCAAGTCGGCAGGTAGATCCCCGCGCACTTGCTGCACAGCGGAGCGTGTCTCATCCAGCGCTTCTTGCGTGGATTTTTCGATACGGAATTCAGCCGTGATCGTGACCACGCCATCTTGCACCTTGGTATAAATGTTCTTCAGACCTGCCAGCGCAGCAATGGAATTTTCAATCTTGCGAGCGACTTCAGTTTCAAGCTGCGCGGGCGAGCCGCCGGGCAAGCTGGCGGTGATGATGATGTTGGGCACATCCAAATCAGGAAAGTTTTGCACCTTCATGTTTTGATAGCCTAGCGTGCCGGCAAAGCACAGCATCACGAAAAACATGATGGCGGCAATCGGATTTCGGATGCACCAAGCGGAAACGTTCATGATAATTTTGCTCTGGTTACTTGTTTGCTTGTTACTTAGCGACAACTTTTACGGTATCGCCATCGGCTAAAAATGCTGCGCCCGAGGCCACGAAACGCTCACCGGCTTTCGCGCCTGCTGTGATCTCCACAGCATCGCCAGATCGTTTGCCAGTTTGCAATTTTTGCTGCGTCACTTTGTTGTTGGCTTCAATCCGCATCGCATAGGTGAAGCCATCACGCAAGACGAGCGCTTGCTGCGGCAGCGTGAGCGCATTTTGATTGCCGAGATTGAATTCGCCTTTGGCATACATGCCGGCCTTGATATCTGGATGCTGCGGAATATCGACATAAATCAACGCGTTGCGCGTGACGGGATCCACCGTGGGCGCAATCGTGCGCACTTTGCCGTTAACCGTTGCACCACTGGCTGCGACCACGCTGACTGCTGCGCCCGGTTTGATCTTGGCGATCTCAGCGCTCGTGACTTCAGCGCGCCACTCCAGCCGCCCTTGGCGCACCATGCGAAAAAGCTCTGCGCCACCAGAGACGACGGAGCCAACTGTGGCGTTGCGCGCCGAGATGATGCCGCTATCGGGCGCGGTGAGCTGCGCATTGTTGCGGCGCACCTGCGCTGCGCCCAGCAGCGCTTTCGCTGCAGCCAAGCGAGCACGTGCTGTAGTCTCTTGCGTATTGAACTGCGCGATTTGCTGAGCCGACAATGCGCCCGTGTCTTTGAGCGGCGCAGCGCGTTGCACATCCGCGCTGGCTGCGGCAAGAGACGCTTCAGCCTCAGCAAGCGAAGCCTGCGCTTGCAGCAAATCCGCCTGTACCGTCTCAGCGGCAAACGTAGCCAACACTTGGCCTTTGCGCACCACATCTCCCACGTTGACGCGCACATCATTGAGTTTCAAACCATTGACTTCTGCGCCAATGCTCGCTTCTTGCCATGCGGCTACTGAGCCGTTGGCGGCAAGTTTGATCGCCATCGCGCCGCTTGCTGGGCTCACGCTGCTCACAGTAAGTGCGGCTTTAGCGACTGTGGGTGTGGCAGCCGCTGGTGTGCTTTGCGCCTGTGATTTTGAGGAAAATAGGCTGATCGCAGGCATAAATACTGCGGCAACAGCTATCAAAATAATAGTAAATGGTTTGCGTTTGAAATTCATAGCGATGCTTTCAAGAAATTATTTTTGTGAGGTGGATGTCGTGCTGATTGGTGCATCTTGCGTCCAGCCGCCACCTGTGGAGCGATACAAGCTGATCCATGCGGCGATGCGGTCTCGCTCCACACTGAGTTGGTTTTGCTCAGCAAAGAGCGCTGTGCGGCGAGCATCTTCAAGCTCTACGAGGCTGGCCAGCCCCGCGCGGTATCGCGATTGCGTGGCAGCCAGCGATGCACCATAGCCCTCGGCTGCGGCTTTGCTTTGTGTGCCGCGAAGCGCTGCTGCATTTAAATTGACTAGCGCCGTCTCCACCTCGCTCACTGCAAGCCTCGCCTTCGCTTGCAGCGCGCTCACTGCCGCGTCGTAGGCGGCAACGGCGGCTTCCGTATTGCTGCGCGTCACGTCTTGATTCGTGAGCGGCAAATTGAGCGCAATCGGGCCGATGCCCCAAGTCAGACCTTCGCTCGTCATGCCCATCTGGCGCACGCTACCCAAACCAATACTGCCATTCAAGCTCAGCGATGGATAGCGCCTTGCATCGGCAGAGCGAATATCCAGCGCAGCAGCCGTCACGTCGAGCTGCGCCGCTGCAATATCGGGGCGCTGAGCGAGCAGTTGCGCAGGCAGTTGTTTGATGTTGTCTGCTATTGAAAAAATAGCATTTTGCGCAGCAATCTTGCTGGCTACTGGCCTGTTTTGCTTCAACTTTTCTCGCAGCGCTTGCTCGGCAATGCCGCTGAGTGCGACGAGCGCTTTGATTTGCGCATCGCATTGCGCCTGCGCAGCGGCCACGGTGCTGGCGGCATCGAAGCTGCTGGCGCGCGCCAGTTGCGCGACTGCGGGCGCTGTGAATCCTGCTTTCGCAGTGAGCTCTGCGAGGCGAAAGGTCTCACTGCGCGAAGCGGCATCGCGCTCAAGCACGCTCAGCAAATTTTCACAATAACGATAGCCCATGTAGGCACTGGCCATCTCAGCAGCTACAGCCACGCGCGCTTCATGCCAGCCCAGCTCTGTGCCACGCACACGCTGCTGAGCGGCATTGAGCGAAGCACGATTGCCGCCTGCTAAATCCAGCTCCCAAGAAGCTTGCAAGCCCGCAGACAGCGATGTGGCCGGCGGCGCTTTCGGCGCTTGCACGCCTCGGCTGCCTTGCGCATTCAAATTCAGATTGGGTGAGAGCGCATCATCAGCACGCGCCACGCCGGTGCGCGCTTGCGCCAATCTCGCTAATGCGGCGGGCAGCGTGGCGCTATTGGCTTGGGCTGCTTGCATCAGTTCATCAAAAGCTGTGTCGCCAAATTGCGTCCACCATGCGGCAAGCAGCGCTTTGCTGCCGCCGTGTGGCAAGGCCGGCGCGGCTGTTTGCCAAGCCGAAGCCGCGCGGATTTGCGCATCGCTTTGCACTTGCGCGCTATCTGGAATTTTTACGGCGCTGCCGCATGCAGCTAAGAAGCTACACGCCGCTGCCACCATACTGATTTTTAAATTCATTTCTTTTTCCCTTCCGAAGCTCTGCGCTGCTGCTCGGCATTCACCAAAGCCAACGCGTATTGCACCAGCCGCTGCCCCATCACATCCAGCGCCGCTGGGCTACCTACCAAACGCGGGCGCACAGCTTGCAACACCTCGCGCCCCATGTACAAAAACACGGCTTGCGCCACGATGCAAATGGCCAGCCGATGCACATCATCGTCTTCCTTTGTGATCTGCAAATGACGACACAAGACTTTGACCAATGCTTGGTGATACGGCGCAATGCCGTGGTCAATCTCCTGCTGCCAGAGCCCCGTGGGTTCGACCATCTCACGCATGTGCAGCTTGGTACACAGCTGCACCAGCTCGCCTTGCTTGAGTGGCTCAATAAAGCCCGAATACAGCCCCTGCAAGGCTTGCTCTAGAGAAAGTGCAGGGCTATCAAACAGCGCAATATCATCCTGCGGCTGCCCCATCGGCTCAATGAATGCCGCGCGGTAAATACCCGCTTTATCGCCAAAGTAATAGCGAATCGCAGCAACATTGGCTTTTGCCGCGTCCGCGATCATTCGCGTTGAAGTCTTCACAAAACCATGCTCGGCAAAGCAACGCAACGCAGCATGCAGCAGGCATTGGCGCGATTCGCTATGCGCAGTGGTTGCGCTTTGCGCAACGGATGAAAAAGTCGCGGCTTGTTTTGTCATGGAGGGCGATCTTAATCGATTTAATCAATCGATTGATTAACTTTTTGTAAAGCCTGTGAAGCATTGGATATTGCGCAGTTTTTAGAGCGAATAGACTCTGCATCATGATCACAGCCATCATCAGCGCCTTGCCAGAGGAGCAAACCGGCCTGCACCAATTGCTACGAAATAGTGAGCGCCTCACGCAGGTTCCACGTATGCTTGAGCACGGTTTGATTCATAACAAACCTGTGATCCTAGCCCTGGCAGGCGTAGGCAAAGTGGCAGCCGCCACCACGGCTACGATGCTGATTGAGCGGCACAAAGTTGACCGCATCATCTTTACCGGCGTGGCCGGCGCTGTTGCGTCTCAGATCAACGTCGGCGATATTGTGATCGGCAGTCAATACTTGCAGCACGATGTGGATGCCTCGCCGCTCTTCCCGCGTTACGAGATTCCCACCACAGGCATCAGCCGTTATGCGGGCGATGTAAAGCTTATCGCTATGCTTTTGGAAGCACTCCACGCAGCATACACTAGCGAAAAAGGCCAAAAAGCTTTAAAAATTCATCAGGGATTGATTCTGAGCGGAGATCGCTTCGTCAACAGTTCACTTGAAGTGCAAGCACTTCGCCAAGCCTTGCCCGATGCGCTGTGCGTCGAGATGGAAGGCGCGGCTGTCGCGCAGGTGTGCCATGACTACCAAATACCATTTGCCGCTGTGCGCAGCATCTCAGACAAGGCTGACGGTAACGCGCACGTCGACTTCCCTCAATTCATGCGCGACGTGGCTGGGCCGCTGGCTGTGCGCTTGGTCAATGCGCTGATGCAACGAATATGAGTTGCTTTTTGAAGCATTTTTGACGATCTGCGCCCACCGTTACTGCGTCAAGCGCTATTAAATAAATAGCGTCTGATTTTAGCTATTGCGTATGGAGTGCCGCCTCAACGTCTTGCGTCAAGCTCTGAGGCGTGTCTTGTGGCGCATATCGTTTAATCACTTGGCCGTCTTTGCCCACTAAAAACTTGGTGAAATTCCATTTGATCGATGTGCTACCCAAAAGACCTGGTGCCTCGCTGCTAAGCCACTTAAAAAGCGGAGCTGCGGCCGCGCCGTTCACATCAACTTTGCCCATCAACGGGAAGCTCACGCCGAAATTCATCTCGCAAAACGAAGCGATTTCTTCATTCGTTCCCGATTCCTGCGAGCCGAATTGATTGCAAGGAAAACCCAACACGACTAAACCCCGTTCTCCAAACGTCTCGTGCAAAGCTTGCAAGCCTTTGTATTGCGGTGTGAAACCACAACTGCTTGCCGTGTTGACAATAAGCAACACCTTGCCTTCGTAGCTTTTCAAATTGATCTTTTTACCTTGTGTATCAAGAGCTTGAAAATTGTAGACTGTCGTCTGGATTGCCATGGTGTGTGTCTCGCGCTGTGAACAAATTAGTTATTTGTGACGGTTTTGCAGGCCTTTTGTGTCGCAATGCTCGAAAACGCCATGCAACACAAGTTTGCCCTAGGCAAAGCTTTTTTGTTTCTATAGAATAAACTGATTCTAAGTTATCAACAATACTGTACAAGCCCATGATTTATCTAGATTTTTCTTTTGCTGCATCACGAAATCGCAGCACTGCTGGCTTGCATGGAGACGCATCATGAGTCAGCCGCATAAGATCGTCTTGGTCGGCTTTTCATCGTTCGAAAAAGTCACTTTTGAATCCTTTTTTAGGTTGGCCGCACGTCGGCCGCCAGGTTATCAGCTTGTTGAAGATGCCTCTGAGGCGCATCTTGCTGTCGTCAATGCTGACGATGCTGTAGTGCTTCGCCAAGCCATGGCTGCCAAGCCAGCCCAGCAAGTGTTACTCATCGGCAGCCAAGACGGGGGCACAGGCTGGATGCTGCAGCGCCGCCCGCTCAACTTGATGAAGGTGTTGGCCACGGTGGAGAGCTTGCTCACACCGCCAACGGCCAACGCAGAGCGCAGCGCCAACGCGACAACCATGCCGGCCGCTTTGATGCCTGCCCTCGCACCCGCTGCCGCATACGCAAGACCTGCCGCGCAGCCCGCCTACCCGGCGAGCGTGCCCACACCATCTCAAACCGCTGCACCTTTTTCATACAGAGCATTCCAACCACAATCAACAAAAACGCAGAGCGCTGCTCCAGCCTTATCGCCCTCGACAACCGCAACAGCAATGGGGGGCCCAGATTTGATCATGCGGCGATCAGTGCGTACAGGTGCTGGCCATCTGCCGCGCTTCGAAGCATCTCGCTCAGGTGATCAATTTGCTGGCTTGGGTATCGCAAAAACTTTGCCCCCTGAAAACGCACCGGATATCGACCACATTTTGGTCGTTGACGACAGCGATATCGCTCTGAAATTCATGCGCAATCGCTTGTCTCGATTCGGTTTCCATGCGGATTTGGTCAACTCTGGCGAAGAAGCACTAGGGAAAATGAACACGCGCCCCTACAAATTCGTCTTCCTTGATGTGATGATGGAAGGCTTGGATGGCTATCAGACTTGCCGCGCCATCAAGCAGCGCAAATACTCCGATGGGAAACCGCCAGTCGTCGTAATGCTAACCAGCCGTGGCGGCACAATTGACAAGATTCGCGGCACGCTTGCTGGCTGCGATGCCTACCTGACCAAACCTCTTAATGAACGAGACCTGATTGCGGTACTGGCAAAGCATGATCGCAATGTCGCACGCGGCTTTCAAGAAACCAATTTCGGCAGCAATAATTCCGGATTTGCTCGACCTGGGAAATAACAAACGCAATCTGATTTGCGTTTACTTTGTATTTAATTTTTTGAAATGATGTCACGATGAAAAAAGTATTAGTGGTTGATGACGCGCCCGTCGATTCGCAAAATCTACAACGCATTTTTGCGGATGCTGGTTGGATGGTCGTTACAGCATCTTCTGGCGCAGAAGCGGTCATCAAAGCGAAAGCTGAAGTGCCCGATCTGATCATGATGGATGTCAACATGCCTGGACTGGACGGCTTTTCTGCAACCCGCCAACTCATGCAAGACCCCACCACCAAAGGCATCCCAGTTGTCTTCGTCACCTCCAAAGATCAAAAAGCTGATCGCGTGTTTGCGCAAATGCTTGGCGCGAAAGGATATGTGACCAAGCCTTACACCCCAGATCAAATTTTGGGCTCGATATAGATGATGCCAAATAACCACTGCTCAACCATTGCACCGCTCCTCCTTTGAAGCTCGCTCAAGGCATACTCTGCGGTACATGGGCGCTAGCTTTGCCCTTTGATTGGGCGAGGCAGATCGTTGATGATTTTCAGCTCAGCCCCGTTCCAAAGGCGCCCCCTTGGCTTTTAGGCGCGACCAATGTTGACGGCAACATATTGCCGGTGATCGATCTTGGCTTGTACCTTGGCCTAACCAGCGCTGCGAGCAGCCAACGTCAGCGTTTACTCATCGGCGGCACTGTGGAGTCGTCTTCATCAGGCAGCAGTGGTGACGCTATTTGCTTGGCATTTGAAGGACTGCCCCAGCAGCTAAGCTACGACCGTCGCCCGCTCACCTATGCAGGCTCACTGCCGCCACGCCTGCGTGAGGTTTGTATGGGTGTTGGAAGCAATACCGCAGGGCATGATTTTCTAGAAATCGATGCCGCTCGCTTGTTAGACGCATTAAGCGATGAACTATCTCAAACCTAAGCACGTTTTATAACTATTTTCTCAGAAAAGATTCGGAGAGCACACCATGAATATTCGGCAAAAAATGCTGTTCGGCGCAGGCCTGCTGACACTGATTCCCGTCGCAATCACCGCAGCTCTGCTGTGGCAAGGTGCGTCGTCTCTGGCAGATGCAGCGTTGCAAGAGCGTACTCAAAATCAGCTCAACTCCTTGCGCGATACCAAACGTCAGCAAGTCAGTGACGAGATCAACTCTCGCGTGCGTGCGTTGCAGGCACTGGCAGCTCAGCGCTCGACCGCTGATGCAATGCGCAATTTGAAAATAGCATTTGCGACCGCTGCAAAAGACAGAAACGTGGATGGAGCAACTGTCAATGCGGAGCTAAGCAAATACGCGCAAGAGCAGTTCGCACCTGAGTATGCGAAGAAAAATCCAGGCGCAGCACCCGACGCCGCAAAATTCATTGCCGCACTTGATGCCAATGGCGCAGCACTACAAAGCGAATTCATCGTACGCAACCCGAATCCACTGGGTCAAAAAGAACGCCTGACTCGCCCAGATGGTGCGGGCGCTTACGGACAAGCCCACGCACAATTTCACCCTGGCTTTGAGCGCGCCCAAAAGCTTGCTGAGTTCTATGACGTTTTCTTGATTGACACCGAAACTGACACCGTGATCTACACCGTGTTTAAAGAGCTTGATTTCGGCTCGTCTCTAACCAAAGGCATCGCTGCTGGCACAAAGTTGGCCGAGGCCTACGCGAAGGTCAAGCAAGCGCCAAATCGGGATGCCATTTATTTGTCAGACTTTGCGCCCTATCTGCCATCATACGATGACCAAGCTGCTTTTGCTGCTGCACCCATTTTTGAAGGTGATCGTCAAATTGGCGTGATTGCGATGCAGTATCCGATTGACAAAATTACCGCTGCAATGAGTTCGGGCAAGGCCTGGGAAAAAACTGGCTTGGGCAAAACAGGCGATTTGTTTTTGGTAGGCCAAGACAAGCTGATGCGCACCGATGCGCGATATGTGGTCGAAAACAAAACGGCTTTCGCAGATGCCTTGGGCAGCAAGCTCACTGACAACGCACGCTCTGCCATGCTTAAAAAAGAGACTTCCATTGGCCTCGTTTCTGTCGACACAGACGACACCAGGCCAGCTCTCGCCGGAACGGACGGCTATGCATCATTTACAGACTACCGAGGTGTCGCTAGCTACGGCGCGTATGGCCCTTTGAAGGTACAAGGTTTGAATTGGGGTATGGTTGCCAAGATCGATCAAGCCGAGGCTGATGCGCCTATTCAAGACCTGAACAATCAATCGCTGTTGCGCGCTTTGCTCATTGGTTTTGGCGTGGTGGCGCTTGCAGCAGTCGCAGTTACATTTTTCTTGCGCCAATTCCTTCGCCCGATTCAAACGCTATCGGACACCGTGCAAAAAGTCGCTGGCGGCGAGACTGCTGCGCGAAGCCAATTAACTGGAAAAGACGAAATCGGTGATTTGGGTCGTGCTTTTGACGGTTTGCTAGACGACCGAATTTCTGCTCTTGAGAAAGTCGGTAAAGAAAACGAAACACTGAACAACTCCGTGATTGACTTGCTGCAAGCGGTGTTTCAACTCTCCAACCGAGATTTGACAGCCCGTGCGCCTGTGACGGAAGACATTATTGGCACAGTAGCATCCTCCATCAACCAGTTCTCCGACGAGACAGGCAAGACTCTGCTCGATGTACAGAAAATTGCCGAACAGGTGGCGCTCACTTCGGAATCTGTGCGCGTCCAATCTGTGATGGTGGAAGAGACTGCTCGCGCCGAACGAGATGCTTTGGACACGATGGCAGTCAACCTGTCTCAAGCAACAACGCAATTAGCGCAAGTAGCAACACTTTCCGAGCAATCTAACAAAGCGGCTGGAATTGCCACAGACGCGACACAAAACGCACTGGCCGCTGTGCAAGGCACAGTGCAAGGTATGAATCAATTGCGCGAATCGATCTCTGACATGGAAAAACGCTTCAAGCGCTTGGGTGAACGATCACAAGAAATTTCAACAGCCGTGCAGTTGATTAACGCCATCTCTGAGCGCACACACGTGCTCGCCTTAAACGCCTCCATGCAAGCCGCTACAGCAGGTGAGGCGGGGCGCGGTTTTGCGGTAGTGGCCGAGGAGGTGCAACGCTTGTCAGATAGCTCACGTCAAGCGACATCCACTATTTCTCAGCTCGTGGGCAACATCCAAGCCGAGACGAATGAGACGCTTTTTACCGTGAACCGACTGATCGGAGATGTGGTTCGTCAATCTGATCTGGCGCAGCGCGCAGGTGTGCAGATGACTCAGACGCAAGATACAACGCAGCAACTGGTGAGCTTGGTGCGCCAGATTGCGCAATTCTCTGAACAGCAAGCCAAACTCTCCGCCAGCTTGCAGCAATCAGTGCTGGACATCAACGCTGGCACCGAGCAAACATCTGCCGCTATTGCAGAGCAAACGGCTTCCACGCAATTGCTGGCAGATTCATCGCGCCAACTCATTGTGGCGGTGGGTCAATTCAAGCTCGTTTGATTTTTTTAACGATCCAAGCAGCAAGTACCCCAGCATGAATATCGGCGATTTGCTCAGTCTGTTGCATGAAGAGTTTTCTCTAGATGTACCGATGGCGCATCAGGCAGCCATTGATGCTGCGGAGCAACCCGCAAAGTCAGCCGAGTTGCTTGAGCCAGTCGTAGGCTATATTGATCGTTCCGTTCAGGCCAGCTCCTTGGTCAGCTTGGATGGCTGGGGCAGTTTCCTCTCACAAGTCTCGCAGTTCACACAATTGCAGATGATGGCGCCTGATAGCACCAGCCTTCAATGGCTTGCTGGCTGGACAGCACCTGCTGCGGCCTATCTACAGTCACCCGCCACGCAAGCAACTGCGCAAGCTATTATTGATTACTTGCGAGCATGCCCGCAAGCGACCGACGATGTTGCACTCGCCGAACTTCACAAGCAGCTGCTCATGCCGCCCGCGCTAGCCGCCGAGGAGGCCGCTGCTGCCGAAGCCATCGTGGAAGACGCGGTGCTTGCTGATGTGAGCTTGCTTACTGATGATGTGGATGGCAGCCTCCTTTCTGCCATGCTGCAGGATGCGCC
Organism: Variovorax sp.; assembly: GCA_043720775.1. GTDB lineage: Bacteria > Pseudomonadota > Gammaproteobacteria > Burkholderiales > Burkholderiaceae_C > JANMDU01. Next base: position 14,620 of record JAYSRZ010000067.1, read on the forward strand.
TGAGCAGCTAGAACGTTTGCTTGGATACTTGGATGAACTCGCTGCTGGCAATGCTGATCCCGCGCGTTTGATCGAAGCCCAACGCATCGCACACACTTTTAAAGGCTCAGGCAATATCATCGGCTTGCCAGGCATCGGACGCATCTCGCATCGCCTAGAAGACGTGATGGAGTGGACGCTAGAAGAAGTGCAGAAGGGTAAGAAGAACAATCCGGCTGCTGTGCGCGATATGCGCCACGCAGTAGGCATCTTGCAGCAGATGGTGGGCCATTTGCAAGGCGAAGATGCGCAGCCCAGCGGCGCGGTGGAATGCTTACAGCGCCTGATTGATTGGGTCAACTGGATTCGTCAAGACGAAGCGGATAGCCAAGCGCCCGAGGCGCTGTCGGCGCAGATAGGTATGCCAGCGGCAGCGGCAGTTGCTATCAATTCAATATCGCTAAGCGCAGATAATGCGACAGCTACTACGGCAAATGAACCACAAAACGCCGATGTGCAGATGCTGCGAGTGGGTGTCGATCGCTTAAGTCGTGTACTGCGGCGCTCGACGCAATCAATTGTGGCTTCGCAGCGCGTAGGTCAGCTTGTGCGCACAGCAAATGATCGGCTCGCAGCGATTGAAGTCAACCATGCCGAGCTCTCACGCAGGTTGCGTGAGTTGGAGCAAACGGTGGACAAACAAGTGGTTCAACTGCGCGGTCAAAAAGATGCGGGCGAGAATTTTGATCCGCTGGAAATGGATCGTTACGATGCGCTGTATTCGCTCTCGCGCTTTGTGACAGAAGCGGTACAAGATGAGCTGGAGCTTTCACGCGAAGCACGCAAGCAGGTGGCTGCCGCTCAGCAGATCATTCGCGATGAAGACCAATTCCAGCGCGAGCAATACCGAGATTTGCTAGCAGCGCGCCTCGTGCCAGTCAAGAGCATCTTGCCGCGCTTGAAACGTAACGTGGCTCAAACCGCCGCCTCCACTTTCAAAGAAGCGCAACTCATTGTTGTTGGCGAAAACACCACGCTGGATGCCGATGTACTCACGCGCTTGACCGAGCCATTGCTTCATTTGCTGCGCAATGCTGTCGATCATGGGTTGGAGACGCCAGACGATCGCCGCATGATGGGCAAGCCAACGATGGGTACAGTCACGCTCAGCTTTCGCCGCGTCGGCCAAGATGTAGAGCTTGTGTGTGCCGATGATGGCAAGGGCCTTGATTTGCCCACGATTTACGACAAGGCGGTTGAATACGGTTTGATCGATCCGGGCGCAAAACTATCTGAGGACGAGGTACGTCGCTTAATTTTGCGGCCTGGCTTCTCGACTAAAGGTGAAGTCACGGAAGTCTCTGGTCGGGGCGTGGGCATGGATGTCGTCAATGATCGGGTCTCTGGGCTTAAAGGCCGTTTGGATATTGAAAGCTCACACGATGGCGGCTCGCGCTTTATTGTGCGTGTGCCGGTATCCAGCGGCGCAGTGCAAGCGCTGATCGTGCAGTGCGCACAAGAAGAGGTGGCGCTGCCCTCTGATCAAGTGGTGCAGGCTTTGTCAAGCGACGAAGTAGAGATTGTGCAAATCGAAGGTGGCGCGCCGATGCTGCGTCACCTCGACCATGATTACCCGGTGTATTCAATGGGCGTGTGGTTGGGTTTCGAGGAGTTAGCTGGCATGAATCTAGAAGGCAAACCAGCTGTGCTTTGCAGGGGCGCAACGCAGACCATCGCCTTGGTTGTGGATGCTGTCGTTGACGCACGCGAGCTAATTTTGCAGGACATCGGAAGGCTGACGCGACGCATCTCAGGCGTGGTGGGAGGCGCTCTGCGTAATGACGGGCGGCCCATGTTTTTGCTGGATGTGGCGGCGCTGGAGCGCGCCTCTAGAACAGTGCGCAGGGCTGGCTCTTCGCTCACGATGCGCCGCCGAATGGCTGTGCAGCGCACACGCATTTTGGTAGTAGATGACGCTCTGTCTGTGCGTCGTTCAATGGAGCAGTTGCTCGTTGATGCTGGCTACGATGTGTCTTCTGCGGCTGATGGATTCTTGGCGTTGGAGGCATTGCGCAACCAAACACCAGCGCTGGTGCTGACCGATTTGGAAATGCCCAATCTCAACGGTCTAGAGCTCACTAAGCGCCTGCGGGAGCTGCCGCAATTCATGGGTACGCCCGTCGTGATGATTACATCGCGTGCGAGCGACAAGCATCGCTTGCTGGCCGAAGAGGCTGGGGTGGATTTGTACCTCACCAAACCATATACTGATGCGGTGTTGATTGAACACGTCAAACGTCTGACTTCACAAGATGCATCCGCACTTTTGATGTAGGTGAATCCGGACGCATCTGCGAGACGGGTCGCTACGTTCAAGCCACCCTGACAAGTGCTTAAAATCAATGCATGCCCATGATGACCCCTGCACAAGCCCACAAAGCCATTAAACTGGCATTGGATACGCTCGATATTGAAGCAGCTGCCATCATCGAAATGCGTACGCGCTTAAGCATCGAGGCCTCTGCTGCGCAAGCGTTCACACAAGCTGTAGAGATCATGCTGGCCACACGAGGGCGCGTGGTGATCATGGGCATGGGCAAAAGCGGCCATGTTGGTCGAAAAATTGCTGCCACCTTAGCCTCTACTGGCACAGCAGCCATGTTTGTTCACCCTGCTGAGGCAAGCCACGGTGATTTGGGCATGGTCAAAGCGATTGATTCGATTTTGGCGATTTCCAATTCTGGCGAATCAGAAGAGTTGTCAGCCATCTTGCCTTTTATCAAGCGCATGGGTGCGCCTTTGATCGCGATGACGGGCGGCCTGCAATCAACGCTCGCACAGCATGCCGATGTGGTGCTCGACAGCTCGGTGACAAAAGAAGCCTGCCCGCTGAATTTGGCACCTACAGCAAGCACCACGGCTCAGCTCGCTTTGGGTGATGCCTTGGCAATGGCATTGTTAGATGCCAGAGGTTTTAAAGCCGAGGATTTTGCACGCTCCCATCCTGGCGGCAGCCTTGGGCGCAAATTGCTCATGCATGTGCGCGATCTCATGCGCAAGGGTACGGATGTGCCACGCGTGCAAGCACGAGCGACATTTTTCGATTTGATGCGCGAGATGAGCCACAAAGGCTTGGGCGCTTCAGCCATCGTGGATACAGCTGGCCATGTGATGGGTATCTTCACAGATGGTGATTTACGCCGTTTGATTGAACGCGGTGTAGATTTGCGTGAGCTTACTGCTGGCGACGTAATGCATAAAAAACCGCTGACCGTCTCACCTGATGCGCTGGCCGTGGAAGCTGCCGAACTCATGGAGTTGCATCGCATCACGAGCGTGCTTGTGACTGATGCCCAAGGGCTGCTCGTAGGGGCACTGAACTCCAACGATTTGATGCGCGCGAAGGTCATCTAAGCATGCCGATGGCCAATATGATGCGCAAACTTATCACGCGCTTGACGCTGTATTTGCCTATTGTCTTGATGGGTGTTCTGGCGCTGGGAAGTTGGTGGCTTTCTCGCAGCACGCCTGCGACTATTGCACCTGCGCTCCAACAAGCCCAACGTATCGAGCCTGATTACCTACTCACGCAATTTTCCGTGAAAAGTTTTGACCCTCAAGGCCAACTCACAAGCGAGGTGTGGGGCAAAAAGGCGCGGCATTTTCCAGCCACAGATATTTTAGAAATCGATGAAGCACGCTTCTCTTCGATACGCGATGTGCGCATCACCAACGGCCAAGGTGATCGCGCCTACAGCAATGGCGATGGCTCAGAAGTGCAACTTGTTGGTAATGCCATCATTGTGCGAACTGCGGGCCAAAACATAGCGGGAAAAACATTGCCGCGAATGGAATTTCGCGGTGAATTTTTGCATGCTTTTTTGCGCACCGAGCTCGTGAAATCCCATAAACCTGTCGTGATGCAGCGTGGGACGGATCAGTTCAGCGCAGATGCGATGTTCTACAACAAGATCGATGGCATCGTGCAACTCGATGGCCGGGTGCGCGTACGTTTGGAGTCCAAAGCGCCATGACCGCTCCCCTCGTCTTCATCACCGGCGCCTCCAGCGGTATTGGCCAAGCATTGGCTTGGCGTTTCTACCAAGCAGGATACCGTTTGGCACTCGTTGCTCGGCGTGTTTCTGAGGTCGAATCATGGGTTAGCCGGCATAAAATAAGCGCAGAGTGCTATGGCATTTATAGTGCTGATGTGGCTTTGGTTGATAGCATCGTGCAAGCTGGAACAGACTGCATTGTCCGTCAAGGCGTGCCCGATGTGGTGATAGCGAACGCAGGCATCAGCATCGGCATTGATACCTCGATCCGCGAAGACTTAGATGTACTCGCGCAAACTTTCGCCACCAACAACATTGGCCTGGCTGCGACCTTCCATCCCTTCATCGCCGGCATGGTGCAAAGAAAAAGCGGCGCACTGGTGGG
>JAYSRZ010000068.1:0-6238 GCA_043720775.1 Variovorax sp.
GAGTTTTACTATTTCCACAATTGCGTCTATGACTTCATGTGGAAAAACAACCGCCGCCGCTACGCCGAGAAATTCCCCACGATGGATATCCTGCGCAAATACAACAAGGATTACAAACTCATCTTCGTGGGCGATGCCACGATGAGCCCCTATGAAATCCTCCAGCCCGGCGGCAGCGTGGAATACAACAACGAAGAAGCCGGCAGCTTGTGGCTCCAGCGCTTAACTGAAGCCTTCCCCAAATTCGCATGGGTCAACCCCGAGCCGCAAGGCGTGTGGGAATACCGCCAAAGCATTGGCATCATCCGCCAGATGATGAATGACCGCATGTTTCCTCTCACCTTGCAAGGGCTGGAAGGCGCGATGCGGCTGCTCACAAAATAAGCCGCGTCTTACAATAGAGCCTCGCCGCCATAGTTCAATGGATAGAACGAGTGCCTCCTAAGCGCTAGATACAGGTTCGATTCCTGTTGGTGGTACCAAATTACTTTGGATGCGCCGTTGTGCCGCGTTGATCAAGTTTGGCTTTGAGTGATGCAAGTAAGTCACTTGGCAGTAGTTTTTGCGCCCATTTGAGCAAGACGATGGCGATCAAGCCATCGTCGAGCCAGCCCAAAATCGGAATGAAATCAGGCACAAGATCGATTGGGCTGATGACATAGAGCACGGCTGCAATCGTGGCCAATTTGGCCGATCCTGGTGTGCGTACATCGCGCAGGATGGCCCAAGCAAGCAATAGCTCTTTGCGAAATTTCGTCCAAATCAAAGCCCATTTCCACATCACGCTTCTCCTGCGCACGAATCGTGCATCGCCATAACGTGGGGCGGCGACTTGCGATGACAAGGGCATTTTTACGCTAAGAAACCACAAAGATTCATGAGAATACAAATGCGAATCGTTCTCATTAATGTTATGATCGCGTCATTCTTTGTTTTACAGGACTTCTCCATGTTCAAGACCACGCTCCTCGCTTTCGCTGCTCTTTCAACATTAAGCGCACTACCCCAACAAGCCCAAGCGCAAGCTCAAGACGGCAAAACGCTCAACCTTTATTCAGCCCGTCACTACAGCACAGACGAAGCTTTGTACAACGACTTCACAAAAGCAACCGGCATCAAGATCAACCGCGTCGATGCTGATGATTCGGGCATTTTGAATCGCTTGAAAGCTGAGGGCACATCATCACCAGCCGACGTGATTTTGCTTGTCGATGCAGCGCGGCTTTGGAAAGGCGAGGTTGATGGTTTGTTTGCACCTGTGAAGTCTAGGTTGCTCGACGACGCGATTCCTGCTCAATTCCGTTCCAAGGCCACACCTGAGGGCACAGCATGGTTTGGTTTCTCGACCCGCGCTCGCGTGGTGGTGTTTAACAAAGCTAACACGCGCCGCGATGATGTGGACACCTATGAAGAACTCGGCGATGCGAAAAACAAAGGCAAGCTCTGCACCCGTAGCGGTTCGCATCCATATAACCTGAGCCTGTTTGGTGCGGTCAACGAACACATCGGCGCTGAAAAGACTGAAAGCTGGCTCAAAGGAATGGCAAGCAATATGGCACGCGATCCCAAGGGCGGCGATACAGATCAAATCCGCGCTGTAGCCAGCGGCGAATGCGCGATTGGCTTGACGAATACCTACTACCTCGCACGGCTGATGCGCTCCGATAAACCGGAAGACAAAGCGGCCATGGAAAAAATCGGCATTGTGTTTCCGAATCAAAACAGCTGGGGCACACACCTGAATATCTCCGGCGGCGCGATGGCCAAGAATTCTAAGAACGTGCAAGCTGCTGTCAAATTCCTCGAATACTTAGCCAGCTCTTCGGCGCAAAAATATTTGGCCGATGGCAACAACGAATGGCCAACCGTCAAGGGCTCTAAGATTGATAACCCTGCCCTCAAAGCGATGCTCGTGGGCAATGGCGGTGAGAACTACAAAGTCGAAACGATCCCAGCCAGCGTGATTGGCATGAATCAAGTCAAGGTGCAACAGATGCTGGATCGCGTGGGTTATAAGTAAATCAGGCGTATAACCCCCGTATTTACTGCGTGGAGTGCTATTAAATTAATAGTCCTCTGGGTTTTCTTTTTGGATAGAGTGGCTGCGCGATTTCAGTAGCAGATTTGCTCAACAAAGAAACCAGATGTGGCAGCATAACGGCAGATCCTGCCGCTAAATAGTGCGATCCCAACAACGGCAAATCATCGAGAGAGACAACCGAGCCACCCGCTTCCCGTATCAACACAATCCCCGCCGCCGCATCCCATGCACCCATGCCCCGCTCCCAAAATGCATCTGCACGTCCGGCTGCAACATACGCCAACTCCAAGGCCATTGAGCCACTGCGTCGCACTTGGCCGACAGAGCAAATCACCTGCGCAAATTCAGCCAAGTAAGCTTGCATCAGAGGCGACAACGGCTTAGGAAACACGGTGGAAACAGTAGCACTTAATGGCTCAGCTATCTTTGAGCAAATCAATCGTTGCAAGCCATGCTGGCTTTGCAGCCATGCACCGCAGCCTTGCGTTGCATAAAACGTCTCTTGCCGATTTGGATCAACAATTACACCGAGCACCGGCTCGCCTTTGATGGCCAAAGCGACTGACACGCTCCACTGCGGATATCCTCTAGAAAAATTCGCTGTCCCATCAATCGGATCAACGATCCAAGTGGGTAAATCTGAAAGCTTGCCTCCTGTTTCTTCGCCTAGAAAATGCGAGCCCGGTAGCAACTGAATTAAGTGTTCTCTCAAAGCTTTTTCAGCCCAAACATCAATATCGGTGGCCACATCGCCTGCACTTTTCTCGCTCACATTCAATGCAGCCAGATCATACGATTTAAGCCATGTCTCATGACCGATTCGGCCAATTTCCCTTACAGATACTGCGCAGAGCGCTTCTAAATTCATAGCGACAACAGATTAACTCAACGCTTGCTCAGCAAGCTCACGTAATCATGATCTTGTGTATTGATGGTCGAGATTCTCAGCTCCACAGGCCGCTCGCCAAAGGTGAGCGCCACGCGCTGCACCTCTAGCACGGGTGTGCCCGCCCGCATGGAGAGCACACGCCCAATTTCTGCGCTCACTGCCACAGCGCGAGCGCGCTCTTGGGTGCGAATCACGCTGATGCCATGATCGGTTTGGTAGAGGTTGTAAATGGTGCTCGGGCGCTCTGAAAAACGCTTGGCATTCAGACCTTCAAAAAGCGCTTGTGAGACGACAATGCGATCATGCATGATGCATTGGCCACCCAAGCTAAGTGCGTTGTCCACGCGCCAAACCGCATCGCCTACGCGAAGGCGCAGCGCATAAGCTTCGCTGTCGGTGGCCACGCCATGATTAAAGGCCAGCTTATCCACCACCGGAAATTCACGCTGCGGCACCACGCGCGAATCAAACACATCGGGGCGCGGCTCGACGTGAAAAAATTGAAACATAAAGCGTTCGTTATTGTGCAGCGCGACAAATGTGCCCTTGCCTTGCCGGCGCACCAAAATGTGTTCGTGTACCAGCTCATCGACTGCTTTGCGCAGTGTACCGATGCTGACTCGCATCGCGTTAGCGATATCGCGTTCATTCGGAAGCGCCTCGCCAGGTGAAAGTTGGCCTGCTTCCAACAAGCGCAGCAAGGCGCTTTTAACCTGTCGATAAAGTGGCGCACCCCCTGCACCAGCATCGGTAATAGGCGTGAGCAGCATAGTGGCGTTTGGCGCATCTAAACGAGCGCTAAAGCGTGGAATCTTTTTTGATGCTGGGCTTTGGGCGATAGCTACGGACGAGGCGTTCATGGTGAAAGGCAGAGTTTATTAAAGAATGTAAAAAAACTAACAGAGATCTTATTCTATCCCTATTCATTCGATTCATACGTATCATTTAAATGACAGCTTTGACGACTGGAAGTAACTGCGTAAACTCACGTGAGGCAATTTTTTAAAAATCACAATGGAGTAACAATGAATCATTACGTATTGCACGATGCCAAAGATACGGTCGCCGTGGTGGTGGTGGAAGGTGTGAAAGCCGGCACAACATTAAACGGTTGGATCATGAACGAAGACAAAATCACCAGCATGGTGGCTTTGCAAGACATTCCGATTGGCCACAAAATCGCTTTGAAAGACATGAAAGTCGGCGATACGGTGTGGAAATACGGCATTGATATGGGCAAGGTTGTTGCCGATGTCAAAGCCGGCCAACACGCGCACGTCCACAACATTAAAACAAAACGTTGGTAAGTTGATTTTCATCAACTCATTTTTGAACACGGAAGGCACGGAAGTTACACGGAAGACACAAAAGAAGACGAAAAATCAATGGGGATTTTTTCGTGACTTCCGTGTGTTTCCGTGACTTCCGTGTTCTTCAAAGCCTCAATGCACCAAACACCTAAATAGAAAGAAAAAGTCATGTCCGTCATCGACAAAAACACCACCTTCATGGGTTATCGCCGCGAGAACGGCCGCGTGGGCGTGCGCAATCACGTCATCATTCTGCCGCTGGATGATTTGTCTAACGCCGCCGCAGAAGCCGTGGCGCACAACATCAAAGGCGCGATGGCGATTCCCCATCCTTATGGTCGCTTGCAATTCGGCGCGGATTTAGAGCTTCACTTCCGCACGCTGATTGGCGCGGGTTGCAATCCTAACGTCGCTGCGGTTGTCGTCATCGGCATTGAAGACAGTTGGACGAAAAAGGTGGTGGACGGCATCGCCACCACGGGCAAGCCCGCCATAGGTTTCGGCATTGAAGGCCATGGCGATCATGAGACGATCATGAAAGCCTCGAAGGCCGCGCGCGAGTACGTGCAATGGGCCAGCGAGAAGCAGCGCGAGGTGTGCCCGATTTCTGATTTGTGGGTCTCGACCAAATGCGGCGAGTCTGACACCACCAGCGGCTGCGGCGCAAACCCAACCGTAGGCAATGCTTTTGACAAGCTGCATCCATTGGGCACGCACCTTGTATTTGGCGAGACGAGCGAGATCACTGGTGGCGAAAAAATTGTGGCTGCGCGCTGCAAAACGCCCGAGATCGCCGATCAATTCATGTTCATGTTTAACCGCTATCAAGACATGATCAATCGCCACAAAACCACCGATTTGTCTGACAGCCAGCCTACTAAAGGCAACATCGCTGGCGGCTTGACGACGATTGAAGAAAAAGCGCTCGGCAACATTCAAAAAATCGGTAAGAAATGCACGGTTGACGGTGTGATTGACAAAGCCGAAATTCCAAGCCATCCTGGTTTGTGGTTCATGGATTCATCTTCAGCCGCCGCTGAAATGGTCACGCTCTGCGCCGCTTCCGGCTTCGCCGTGCATTTCTTCCCCACCGGCCAAGGCAATGTGATCGGCAACGCCATCGTGCCTGTGATCAAGATTTGCTCAAATCCTCGCACTGTGCGTTTGATGAGCGAGCATATTGATGTGGATACATCTGGCTTGCTACAACGTGATATCGATCTCGATCAAGCTGGCGAAAAACTGCTCGAATGCATGCTGCGCACAGCGAACGGCCGCCACACAGCAGCTGAGGCGCTGGGGCACAGAGAGTTTGTTTTGACGCGTTTGTTTGAATCGGCTTAACGCTTTAATTCAACATCCGGACGCGAAAGTTACGCGAAAGACGCAAAAAAGTCAGAAAATACAAATTGGTTTTTGACTTTTTTTGCGGCTTTCGCGTAACTTTCGCGTCTTTCGCGTTCCTCTTCTTTCTTTCGCCAAACCGTAATGAAAATCATCATCACCGAATTTATGGATGAGCGTGCAGTCGAGCAGCTCGCTGCCAAGCACGATGTCGTCTATGACCCGAAACTCGTGGACAAACCTGCTGAGCTGCTTGCAGCGGCTCAAGACTGCCATGCCATCGTCGTGCGCAACCGCACGCAAGTGCGCGGTGAACTGCTCGCTGCTTTGAAGCACTGCAAAGTGGTCGGTCGCCTAGGCGTAGGCCTTGACAATATTGACGTGAGCGGCTGCGAAGCGGCGGGTATGAAAGTGATTCCCGCGACGGGGGCAAACGCCTTGTCAGTGGCGGAATATGTGATCACCAGCGCGATGCTGCTGCTGCGCGGCGCGTATGCGGCAACTGATGATGTAGTTGCCGGGCGTTGGCCGCGCACGGGTTTGTCAAATGGCAGAGAGACGGCTGGCAAAACGCTGGGCATTATCGGTTTTGGATCGATTGGTCAGACGACGGCGCGCTTGGCACGCGGCGTTGGCATGCATGTGATTGCCTTC